>JBIIZE010000040.1:0-10373 GCA_044346435.1 Burkholderiales bacterium | reverse complement strand
TGCTGCCGGTGCTGCGCAGGCTGCGGCCGACCTTGCACGCCTGAAAGAGGCTTCGCTCAAGCATTTCGCCGATATCCGCAGCAATTACCAGAAGATGATGCGCGCGCTGCAGAAGCACGGTTCGCGCGGCCGCCCGTATATCCAGGCCCGTGAATCGATTTCCGAAGAGCTGATGAAAATCCGCTTCTCGGCCAAGCAGATTGAGGCGCTGTGCGATGGCGTGCGCAAGCTGGTGGAAGAAGTGCGCACCAACGAGCGCACGATCATGGCGCTTTGCATCGACAAGGCGCGCATGCCGCGCCAGCATTTCATCAAGGAATTCCCGGGCAAGGAAACCAGCTCGCGCTGGATCCGTGGCGAGGTTGAGTCGGGTAAACCCTGGAGCGAGGCGCTGTCACGTTTTGAGCCGGCAGTGCTCGAGCAACAGCAGAAGCTGCTGGATCTGCAGAGCAAGATCGGCATTCCGATCAAGGAACTGAAGGAAATCAACCGCCAGATGACCACGGGCGAAGCGCGGGCGCGTCGCGCCAAGCGCGAAATGACCGAGGCCAATCTGCGACTGGTGATTTCGATCGCCAAGAAGTACACCAACCGCGGCCTGCAGTTCCTCGACCTGATCCAGGAAGGCAACATCGGCCTGATGAAGGCGGTGGACAAGTTCGAATACCGTCGCGGTTACAAGTTCTCGACCTATGCAACATGGTGGATCCGCCAGGCGATCACGCGTTCGATCGCCGATCAGGCGCGTACCATCCGCATTCCGGTGCACATGATCGAGACCATCAACAAGATGAACCGCATCTCGCGGCAGATCCTGCAGGAAACCGGCTCCGAGCCGGATCCGGCAACGCTCGCCGAGAAGATGGAAATGCCGGAAGAAAAGATCCGCAAGATCCTCAAGATATCGAAAGAGCCGATATCAATGGAGACGCCGATCGGTGATGACGACGATTCCCACCTCGGCGATTTCATCGAAGATCAGTCAACGATGGCGCCCAGCGATGCCGCGGTTTACGGCAGCCTGCGCGACGTTACCGGCGATGTGCTCGATACGCTGACACCGCGCGAAGCCAAGGTGCTGCGCATGCGTTTCGGTATCGAAATGAACACCGATCACACACTGGAAGAAGTCGGCAAGCAGTTCGACGTCACGCGTGAGCGCATCCGCCAGATCGAGGCGAAAGCGCTGCGCAAGCTGCGTCACCCGTCGCGTTCGGAACGGCTGCGCAGTTTCCTCGACAACGAGAACTGATCGTTGCTGCAGGCAGCCCAAGACAGCCCGGAATTCCCGGGCTGTTTTTTTGATCGGTATGGCTTACGGCGGCAGTGAGACTAGAAGGGTTTGCCGAGATAGAAGTACAAACTCTTGTTGCCATCCGCAGCATGGCCGTATCCGAGGTAAGTGGGGCCGAGCGGCGTGTCAGCGGCGATGAACAGCCCGATCGAATTCAGCCAGCCATCCTGCGATCCGGGCAGCAGCGGGTTGCCGATGCGTGCCGCTTCGATGGAAAACCCGCCGTAAGCGCCTTCAAGAAGGGTCTGCCTGGAGAGACGGTGGTAATACATGGCCCGTCCGAAGGTCAGGGTCTCTCCGTACAGCTGTCCGGTTTTGTAACCCGACATCTGCATGAAGCCGCCCCACTGGAACTGGTCATAGACGGGCAGCGGATTGCTGCCGAACTTGCCGCCGCCTTTGACGGCCAGGTTGAAGGTATGGTTGCCGAACGATATGGCGTTGTTGGCGTCAAGTTCCCACTTGGTATAAGCGGCGTCGGCGCCCAGCGCAGTGTTCGAGTCGTACACTTTCATCGTGCTGCTCCATCCGCTGCGCGGGAAAATGGCGCTGTCGAGGCGATCGAAGAACATGCGCAGCCGGTAGGCGCCGGTGTTGATGTCGGGACTGCCGGGGTTCAGGAAGGCCGGCCCGGTGTCCAGTGAGGGATCAACCTTGCCCGCGACCAGGCCCAGACGGATTTCACCGTAGCGGCGGAACTGGGTGCCGATGTCGAATCCGACTTCTTCGGTCTTGAAATCGTAGCGGGCCAGCCGGCTGTCGCCGTTGTAGATGGAAGTGGAACGGCGCTCCAGTTTGATCTGGGGTGCAACGAAGAACTGCCCTCCCGCGTCGAGCGGCTGGTAGAACTCGCTGCTCAGGTTGGTGGTGCGGCCTACCTGGAAATCGGTCCGCCACTCGGCGCCCAGCTCGTTCAGCAAGGTCTTGCGATAGCTCAGCAGCAGGTTGAAGAAGGCGTCTCCGCTGAAATCGGTGGACAGCCCCAGGCCGAAGCGCAGATAGTCCGGACCCCAGGATCTTTCAACGGCATCCACCGCCAGCACCCGCCGGCTCGGTTCTTCGAGGATGCTGTAGTTGACGTGCTCGAAGTGACCGGTGCCGTAGAGTCGACGCATGTCGCGATCCAGCGTTTGCTGGTCGACCGGTTTGCCCGGCTCGGTGTCGAAGACCGCTTTTGCATATTCGGGATTAACCCGCCGCAACGTACCGAACCGGATCTCGTCGATCGGTCGCAGATCGGGTGTCACGGCAACCTGCTGACGGCGGCGCAATTCGGCAAACTCCGCTTCGGGCAGGGCGAGCTGCGCCAGGCGGTCGGCGACCTTGCGTGCCGCGGCTTCCCCCAGGGGCGCAATCTTCGGCAGGTCGTCAAATGCGCCCGTCGAGTATTCGCTGAGATCCGGAGAAATCAGAATGTCCGCAGGCTTCAGCGAGGCAAGCGATGCCTGGACATTTTGCTCGGTCAGGATGTTGAGCATCTGGCTGGTCACGCCAAGCAGCGAAGTCAGGTCTTCACGTTTCAGCAGCGGCGTGCCGACATTGACGGCGATGATCACGTCCGCGCCCATTTTCCGTGCCGCGTCGACCGGCAGGTTGCTGGTGAGCATGCCGTCGACCAGCATCATGCCGCCGAACTCGGCGGGTGCGACTGCACCCGGCACCGACATGCTTGCGCGCATCACGTTGGCCAGTTCACCGTCGTGGAAGACCACCTCCTTGCCGCTGACCAGATCGGTGGCGACGGCCCGGTACTGGATCGGCAGGCGGTCAAACTGGTGATATCCCTTCGCCTTGGCCAGTCGCCGCAGCACGGTTTCCAGCTGCACGCCGGTGACGATTCCCTTGGGCAGGCGAACCCCGGTCGTAGCGCCGAACTCCGGGCCGAAGAACGGTTTGTAGTCCTCCTGCTTGCGCCGTACCGGCCGTTCCTCGCGCGGCGGGTTGTCCTTGAACAACAGCTCTGCATTAATCTCCCGCAGTATTTCCTCCATTTCGGGCACAGAGTTGCCGCTCGCATAACTGGCGCCGACCAGCGCACCCATGCTGGTGCCGGCAATGCAGTGGATGGGCACCCGCAGTTCTTCCAGCACCTTGATGACCCCGACGTGGGCCGCACCACGCGCACCGCCACCCGACAGAACCAGGCAGATTTTCGGGTGTTTGCTCTTGCCGGGTGAGGCGGCTGCAAGACCGGTTTGCGCGTGCAGATCCGCCGTTGCGAGCAGGGCAATGATCGCCATGCAAACCGTGATCATCAGGGCATGGAGGTGTGGTCTGTTGTTCATGGATGTTCCTGTGCAGCAAATGACGTTGTTTGGCCTTATGGAGCCGGCGCTTTGTTGTTGCGAATGCGTTGAGAAAAATCCGCCGCCCGGTCTGCGGCTTGTGCCTGCACATTGATGTGGGCGCTGCGCTGCAGTTCATCAAAAGGCCGGCGGCTGTCGAGCATTCCGGATTCGTAGAGATATTGCGGAACATAGCCGCTGGCGAGAATCTTCCAGCTGAAAGGGAGGTGTTCCGGATTGCCCTTCGAGTGAAGCCAGATATTGGTCGTGCAGTTGGTGGTGAGGGTGTTGTAGAACTCGGGGGACTCTTTCAAGCTATTGATTTTATTGATGTATTCCATGAAAACGCGTCGACCGTTTTCCAGGCTGCGGCCCTGCAACCGGTAGACATAAACATCTTCCGGCGGCTGGTGGCGATAGTTGGTGCGCAAGCGGATGACATCACGCTCGTCTGCAACCACGTAATGCAATTCGTATTGCCGGAAAAACCCTTTCAGCGTCGAGTAGTCCTCGCCTTTTTCCTTGCGCGTTTCGATGGAAATGGCGAGGTGATCGCCGCCGGTGAATGCAAAGCTGACGAAAATATGCGCGATGGCCGGACCCATCCAGTACACCGCAACCAGGTCCACACCTTCGAGTTTGCGCAGATCAAACTGTTTGTCATACCAGGCAGGTTCGTAGTCGAACTCGCTGCGATAGGTAAAGTTGCGAATGTTGTATATGTTGACGAGGTTGCCGCTCACTGTTGCATAGGGCAGCACGGAAACGTCGGTCTGCCAGGCGCGATCGTTTGAAGGCGTGATCGTTGACCACCAGATCATCACCAGTGCGAAATGAACGATGTGGCCGCCCAGCCCGCGCCAGCGCCAGCGTGGTGAAAACTGTGCTGCCAATGCCATCAGTGAAACCAGTGCCGAGCAGGCCGCGAGGGCGATGTGCAGACCGTTTTGCGGCGTCATAAAAATCAGCGCGAGACCTGCCCAGACGGCGGACAGCAGGACAATTCCGCAGAGCATGCTGATGCCGAGTATTTTGGCGACGGTTTTTTTCATCGGTGGCAGGTTTTGATCATGGATGGCATTCCAGCAGGTTACTGGAACCCAGCCGTATTAAAGCGGGGCGGAAAGGTCATCGGGACACGCCGGAAGCGTACCGGCTAATGTCCTTGCTGGCAAATGGTGGAGGGACTCGTTTACGCCCGGTGCTGTGGGTTAGACTTTGCGGAAATCCCGGACCGGCGGCCTGTCCGGTACACCCAACGGAGAAGTGCATGAGTGAAGTACGAAACGATCTGGCACGCACTACGTTTGCCGTACTGTTTATCGGCGGACTGATTTTTGCATCATTCTGGATCACGCGCCCCTTTTTGGCGCCTCTGATCTGGGCCACGATGATCGTGGTGGCGACATGGCCAATGATGCGTCGAGTGCAGAACCGGCTTTGGGGAAGTAGAGGCCTGGCCGTATTGGTCATGACCATGGGCCTGCTGCTGGTTTTTGTTGTGCCTTTGACGCTGGCGATCGCAACCATCGTGGATCACGC
Source organism: Burkholderiales bacterium (assembly GCA_044346435.1). Taxonomy (GTDB): domain Bacteria; phylum Pseudomonadota; class Gammaproteobacteria; order Burkholderiales; family SG8-41. The sequence continues at coordinate 5,252 of JBIIZE010000040.1, read as the reverse complement.
CGACGAGATTGTCGCCTGGGGCAAGGAACTCGCAGGGTTCCAACTGCCGTCGCCCCCGGATTGGATTCGGGGATTGCCGCTGGTCGGCGAACGCGCCGTAGCGGTCTGGGAGACAGTGGCTGCCCAGGGTGCAAAGGAACTGGCCGCGCAGGCGGAACCGTATGTGGGCCAGGCGACGCGCTGGTTTCTTTCGGAGGTCGGCAGTTTCGGCATGGTGTTTGCCCAGTTCCTGCTGACCGTTGTGTTGTCCGCGCTGCTTTATGCCGATGGCGAGGCGTGGGCACGCTGGATACTCCGGTTCGGCACCCGGTTGGCGCCGGTTCGCGGCGAGACTGCGGTCCGGCTGGCCGGTCAGGCGATTCGCGGTGTGGCGCTCGGTGTCGTGGTGACCGCGTTGGCCCAGTCGATCCTGGGAGGGATCGGACTGGCTATGGCCGGCATCCCCTTTGCGGCGGTGTTGACCGCCGTGATGTTCATGCTTTGCATCGCGCAACTCGGGCCGGTGCTTGTGCTGATACCGGCAGTGGCCTGGCTGTACTGGATCGACAGCACAGGCTGGGCGACGTTTCTGCTGGTGTGGACGCTGATCGTGGGGACCATCGACAACGTGCTGCGGCCCTTTTTGATCAAGCAGGGCGCCGATCTGCCGCTGCTGCTGATCTTCGCCGGGGTGATCGGCGGGCTTCTCTCATTCGGGCTGGTCGGCATATTTGTCGGGCCGGTACTGCTTGCCGTTGCCTATACGCTGATCGACGCCTGGGTCATGGAGTCGGCGCCGGCAAACGGGGACGACGTGCGCGGCGGATGACCGTCCGCATTCGTCACCGCGCCGCGTCATCCGGCGCAATGCCGGTGTAAAGCCTATTGGCCGAGCCGTGCGCGCAGCCGCGCGACGATTTCGTCAACGATTTTTAGTGTTTCCTGGGGGCCCAGTGCAGCCACCGCTTTCTGGCGCACCGAGTAGTGCATCATCAGCAGGCTGCGCATTTTCTTGAAGGCGCTTTCATTGTGAACACCGCACACGGTGGCGTCGTCATTGAGCACGCGCTGGATATTGCCGGGATCAAGCAGGTTGACGCGGCAGATAGACGCATACTTTGCGATTTCTCCGGTAATTTCATCAAACTGCTTTGCCCATCGCGCCTGACTGTAACTGGGTTCTTCAGCCACGGTTATTCTCCCCGGTGAGTGATTGTTTCATTCAAAGCCGCCGCCCAGCGCAAGATGCAGGTTTGCGCGTTGCGCACGCTGCTCACTCTGCACGCGAAGCTGCGAGGTCCGGGCGGCATAAAGGTTCAGCCGCCGCTGCTCGACAGTGCGCAGGTCGATGTTGCCGACGCGGTACTGGATCTGCGCCAGTTCAAGCGCACGTTCATTGTCGCGAACGGCTGCGTCCAGCAATGTGTGGCGGTCCCGCAGCGTGCGCTCAGCGGCGAGAGCGGCTTCAACTTCGCTGAATGCGCGCTGTCCCGCGCGGGCATACTGGGCCACCGCCTGTTTCTGGTCAGCGCTGCGGATTTCAACCTGTGCTCGAAGCGCGCCGCCCTGATACAGCGGGGCGATCAGATTGGCGCCAAGGCTCCACACCGGATTATCCAGATTCTTCAATACGATCAGATCGCTCGAGACGTCGCTGCCGCCGGCAGTGAGGCTGATGCGCGGCAGTTGTGCTGCGCGTGCCTCGCCGATCCGGTTAAAGGCGGCGGCGACGCGGCGTTCTGCTGCAATCACATCAGGCCGGCGCTCCAGCAATTGCGAGGGCATGCCGGCCGGCACGGATTCAGGCATCGCTGAAAACTGCTCCGCAACCTTGATTTCCGCTGAGGGGTAGCGTCCGAGCAGTGATTCCAGTGCGCGCAGCGATTGATCCCGAGAAAGTTCAATCTGGCGCAGTACGTCGCGGTAGTTGGCTGCCGCAGCCCGTGCGTCGGCAACCGCCTGTTCGTTGCCGTTACCGATGCGCTGGCGGTCCTGCGCGAGCTTCAGCATGGATTCCGCGCTGCGCAGCATTTCTCCGGCAATCGACTGCTGCATGCCGGCTTCGATGGCCATGAACCAGCTTTTGGCGACTATGGCTGCGAGCGACTGGCGGGCATAGGCATAGTCCGCAGCGAATGCGGCTGCGTCGTTTTCCGCCGCCGACTGGCCGTAGCGCACGCGGCCCCACACGTCGAGTTCCAGCGAAGCGTTCAGGAACACGCCTTCCAGTCCGCCGCCACCACCCGATTTGCCGCCGGTGATGCCGACCGCCGTAACCGACGGCTGCAGCGATGCGCTGGCGACTTTCAGGAATCCGGCGGCGCGTTCGACGCGGGCGGCCGAGGCCTGAAGGTCGGCGTTGTATTTCAGCGCCTCGTCGACCAGTGCCGACAATGCGGGATCATTGAACGAGGCGAGCCAGTGTCCTGCCACCGGCGCATCCGTTCCGCCGGCTTTCCAGGAGACGGGTATCGCAGTGTTGGGAAGAGCCTGTTTCTGCAGTTCCCCGTTTGACGGCGGCGGTGACAGTACGCAACCGGCGAGCGCGCCCGCAACGGAAACCGCGAACAGGTTGCGGGCGAAGCGGGCGGTAATCATCAATGCAGCTTCAGCACGAGGTAGTTGGTGATTGAGCCCACACGCATGATGACCTTGCGAATGATGTGTATCGCCGCGACGTGGTCGGTATAAATGGCGCCGTCGCCGACAGCGCCGGCTGCGAGAAACAGTTCGCGGTCTTTGTCGGCGACTTCAAGCTTGACGGGGAATCGCCCCGGCGCCTGCGGGAACATGCCTGTCTGTGGCAGTGTGCCGGATTGTGCGACCTGTCCTTGACCCTGCGCCCAGACAATCGAATCGACTTTCGCCTTGATGACGCGGCCCGGGTACATATTCAGACTGATTTCGGCCTCGTTGCCGGGCTCCACCATGGTCAACTCATTTTGCTGGTAGAGCGCGATGACCTGATAGGTTTCCTCGACAAAACTCATTGCCGGTGCGACCGGAAACGCCGTGACAAAAGAGCCCGGGCGCAGCTGGACGTTGATCGCATAGCCGTTCGCCGGTGCATAAACGGAGGTTTGATCCAGATTCCATTGGGAATTGGCAAGGTCGGCACGGCTGGCGTCGACCTGGGCTTTGGCTGTCGCCAACTGGGCGCGTGCCGCCGCGACTGAGGCCTGCTCGCCGTTGACCAGGCCCGACAGTTTTTGCGCGACCTGTGCTTCATTGGCTTTTGCCGTTGCTATCTGTCCTTCCAGTTCGATGGCGTTGGCTTCAGCCTGTTCCAGTGCGAAACGATCGCCGGCGCCGGTGGCTACCAGCTCCTTGTTTTGCCGCACCCGCAGTCGCGCCAGATCAAGCCTCGGTTGCAGCGCACTGACCTGTCCGCTGGCCGATTTAAGTTGTTCCTGTAACTGACGGGCGCCGGCTGACGCATCGGCGACATTGGCAGCAGCCTGCGCAAGTTTGGCCTCATCCGCCGCCAGTTTTGCCTTGGCGACGCTCAGATCGTTTTGATACTGGGTGGGATCGATGCGGAACAGAAGCTCGCCTTTCTTGACCAGGCGATTCGGTTCGACCGGCACTTCAATGACGCGGCCCTTCACCTGGGGGATAACCTGAACCACATATTTGATGACGCGCACATCGCTGGTTGAAGGGGCGATGACATTCAGTGTGAGTATCAGTGCGGTCATCGCGACGATGGGAATGACTACAACCGTCACCTGCGACGTGGTGTTCCAGGGCAGCCATTTTTTCTTGATGAAAATGAACCAGACAAAGAACGAATAAATCGCAAGCAGCAGGGCTTCCATCAGGCGGTTTCCTTGGTCGCTGGCGCCGCTGACAGGGCGGTCAATTCATGGCGCAGGGCCTTGAGTCCGGCCGGCAGTGTGCCTTTGGCGAATAACGCATCGAGTTCTTCACGCAGGTGTGTGAATTCCGGTGCAGAGAGTTGACCGGAACGCGCCTTTTTGCCCATCGCGTAAAAATAATCCTCGTGCTTGTCGGTGCCGTAAGCCAGCTGATAGGAGACCGGTTTCATATAAGCCCACAGCCAGGCCAGCGGCCATAAAAGGCCACCGAACAGCAGTGACAGCAGGCACAGCGTGTGAATCGCGTCTTTTTGCGGGTGATGGCGTTTTTCCGCAATTTTTTCCGGCAGGACGTGGACCATCCAGAACAACACGATGGCACCGATCGGCATGACGATGATGACGAACCAGGCGATGTAAGTCGCGGCAGTGTCCATCACCTCCGGTGGCAGAAACGAAGCCTGCGCGATGGAGGGGATCGCCATGGCGGTCGCGATCAAGGCGGTCCAGCGGAATGTCATATTGGAAGACCTCATCAAATACAGGTTTTGTGCGACACGCGGATTTGCAAACCGGACCGTTGCCCCGGATTTTGAATATTGACAACAATATTAACATTGCGTTTGGTGTCGGTAGCGAGCCGGTTGAATGGACGTTCGGTTTTTCAAAGAGGCGCCCGGGGGTTTATTTTTTGGGGTAAATCAGGAAAGATGGTGTCCCTTCCGCCCGGTATCAGGGGCGGGTATGACAGGACATCAGAAAAATGAAGAAAAATATTATTACCGGCTGGAGGGATTTCGCCATGACTGCCCGAAGGACACGGATTCAAACCGGTCGCCTGGCCCTTTTTGCGTTGCTGATGGCGGCGGCATCGGTTTTACCCGGGCATGCCGCAGACCGTGGCAAGTTGGAGCGCGAGGCTACGGCAGTCATGACTAAGCTTTACCAGAAATATCCCGAAGCCAGGAAGTTGGAGCAAAAGGCGGCTGCCATTCTGGTGTTTCCCGAGGTCTACAAAGCCGGCTTGATGATCGGTGGGGAGACCGGGGATGGCGTGATGCGCGTCAAGGGGAAAACGGTGGCCTACTACAATACCTCCGGGGTCTCCTATGGCTTACAGGCCGGTGCGCAGAAGTACGGATATGCGCTGTTCATCATGACGCCGTCTGCGCTGAAGTCCATCGAGACTGCTGATGGTTTCGAGATCGGCACCGGGCCCAGCGTTGTGGTGATGGATGACTCAATGGCCAGGAAAACATCCACGACTACGATTAACAAAGATATTTACGCATACATTTTCAATCAGAAAGGGTTGATGGCGGGGTTGGGTATACAGGGCAACAAGCTGACCCGCCTCGAAAAGTAGCGTGATCATCGCAATCAGGGGATTTACAGTGCCGTCGCAGCAACCGCAACGAACACATCGTCGCGAATTCCAATACTCAGGAGAAAATC
>JBIIZE010000184.1:0-4916 GCA_044346435.1 Burkholderiales bacterium | reverse complement strand
GCAACACCAGCTTCCCATTTAACCGCTGCTCTTTTTGCTGGCCTGCTGGCTGCCGCCCTGCCTGCCGTGTCCGCTGAAAAAGCACCCGAGAAAGCCACAGTCAGCGAAACCGTGAAAATGACCGCCACCGTCAAGGCGGTTGATTACGAAAAGCGCCTGATAACGCTGCAGGGAGCGGAAGGAAAGGCGATGACTGTCGAAGCCAGCCCGGAGGTCAAGCGCCTGAAGGAAATCAAGGCGGGTGACATGGTGGTCATCAACTATACGCAGGCGATTGCCGCCGAACTGAAAAAAGCCGGAACTTCCTCGGGCGTTTCGGTCAAGGAAGACGTCAAGCGCGCCAAGGCCAGCGAAAAACCCGGCGTGTCGGGTAAGCGCGAAGTCCAGGCGACAGTGACCATCGATGCGGTTGATCTGAAGAACAACATCGTCACTTTCACCGGCCCACAGGGCAATGTGAACATCGTGGCAGTCCAGCGTCCGCAGATGCGCGAATTCCTCAAAACCCTGAAAGTCGGCGACAAGGTTGATGTGACCTTTACCGAAGCCGTGGCTGTTTCAGTCGAGCCGGCGCCGAAGAAGTAATTCACCGGTGATTGCGGGCTTATCGCCCGCGATCACGGCCCTGCCGGCAACGGCTGGGTAGAGACTGTCCGGATGCCGTTTCCGGGCAGTCTGTGCCAAGCCCTGGTCAGTATTTTCCAGCGTGGCATTTGCCCTGCCTCGCCCTGCTGATTTCCCTCCATTCCCCACCCGGAATCACGGGCCTGCCCCGGGGCGGAATGCTAAAATAGCCGGCGTTTCAGTCTGATCCGCCCGTTTTTTGTACCGGTCCGGCCTTCCGCATGAACGGAGGCCGGATTTTTCTGCATCAGGGTCGTTAGCTCAGTCGGTTAGAGCAGGGGACTCATAATCCCTTGGTCGTTGGTTCGAGTCCAACACGACCCACCAGTGTCAGTAAACCAGTGTCCTGCGTAAGCAAAAGACCGGCATCCGTACCGTACACAAAGATCCGCCGGCGTTGCGAGTTGGAGGAATGATCGATGGCAATACCCGTTGCAGCAGAGAATCCCGTGAAAACGATGATGCGGGCCGGCAAAGTGGCGCTGGGCATGAACGTGCGACTGGCGCGATCGGGTGACATCGCCCGGATCGCCAAAACCAGCGGGCACGATTTCATTTTTATCGACATCCAGCACTCGCTGTTCAATCTGGAAACCATCGGCCATATCGCGCAGGCCGCGCTCGGCTGCGGCATCGCGCCCCTGGTGCGGGTGCGCAGTTGCGATGATCCCGACACCTCGCTGCTGCTCGACAACGGCGTGACCGGCATCGTGTTCCCCGACATCAGTACTGCCGACGAAGCGAAGCGGGCGGTTAACCGCGCCAAATTTCCGCCGGTCGGCCGGCGTTCGGTGTCGGGCGGTTACGCACTTTTTGACTTCCGGCCGATGTCCACCGCTGATGCCGTGCCGGCGCTGCAGGAAAACACACTGGTGGTATGCATGATCGAAACCCGCGAGGGTGTTGAGAATATCGACGCCATTGCCGCGGTTGAAGGTATCGACGTGATTCATGTCGGCGCCAATGACCTGCTGACCGCGCTCGGCAAGCCCGGGCAGTTCGGTGATCCGGAAGGCGCTGCGGCAATCGACAAGGTCATCACCACGGCGGTGAGGCATGGGAAAATTGCCGGTGTCGGCGGAGATCGCAATCTGCCACGGCAGATGGAATACATCCGTCGCGGGGCGCGCTTCATCACCACCAACAGCGAAATTGCCTTCATCCTGGCCGAGGCTTCGCGGGTCTCCGGCGAATTGCGCCGGGCTTTGCAGTCTTCGGGTAGTTAATGCAAGTATTTGTTTTTATTTATTAATCAGAGGAGATCGTGATGACCATCAAATTTCTAAAGCCGGCGGCAGCGGGGCTTGTTGCGGCGGCGCTGGCCTTCCCGCTGGCGGTGTGGGCGCAGGGCGCTGCGTGGAAGCCGACCAAACCGGTGCGGGTCATCGTGCCGTTCCCGCCGGGTGGCAGTAACGACATCGTCGGCCGTCTGGTCGCCAATGATCTGAGCCCGATCCTTGGCCAGCAGGTGGTAATCGACAACCGAGGCGGCGCAGGCGGCATCATCGGCACTGAAATCGCCGCGAACTCGCTGCCCGATGGACATACGCTGCTGATTGCTTCGGTGGCGTTTGCCTATAACCCGTCGATCTACAAGGCGCAGGTGCGTTTTGATCCGGAAAAATCGTTTGCCCCGATTGCACTGATCGGCACCGGTCCCAGCGCGCTGACGGTGAGCCCGAAAATGCCGGCCAAGTCGACCAAGGAACTGATCGACATGGCCAAGGCCAAGCCGGGCTCGCTGACCTATGCCACCGCCGGCATCGGCAGCTTTCAGCATCTCAGCACCGAACTGTTCCGGCTGCAGGCTGGCATCAACCTGATCCACGTGCCGTTCAAGGGTGGCGGCCCGGCGATGGTTGATGTGATCGCCGGCAATACGCTGATCACCATGGGTTCGCTGCTGCAGTTGGTGCCGCATGTGCAGGGCAACCGGCTGCGCCTGCTGGCTGTGGGCAGTGCCAAGCGCAACATTGCCTTCCCCAACACGCCGACCGTGGCCGAGACCGTACCCGGCTACGAGGCCAACAACTGGTGGGGCATACTGGCCCCCGCAGGCTTGTCCCCTGCCATCGTGCGCACGCTGGAGGCCGCGGTAAAAAAAGTGGTCGAAGTGCCTGAGATGCAGAAAAAATTCGAGTCGCAGGGCGCCGAAGTCGCTTACATGAATGCCGCGACCTACGGCAAATTCATCAAGGCTGAAACCACCAAGTGGTCGAAAGTCGTGAGCGACGCCGGTATCAAAGCTGAATAAACCCGTCCGGGGGGCATCCCCCCCGCGTTTGGAGGAAATTGCAAACATGCCACATGTCATCCGCATTCATCAGAATGGTGGTCCCGAGCAGATGCGCTGGGAAGAAGTCACCGTCGGCGATCCAGGGCCCGGTGAGGTCCGCGTCCGCAATACCGCGATCGGCCTGAATTTCATCGACACCTATCACCGTTCCGGTCTGTATCCGATGCCGCTGCCGATGATCCTCGGTTCCGAGGGCGCCGGTGTGGTGGAAGCGGTGGGGCCCAAGGTCAAGGAATTCAAGGTTGGCGATCGTGTTGCCTACGCGCAGCCCATTGGCGCCTACGCCGAAGTATTGATCCGCCCGGTTGCCCGGCTGGTGAAAATTCCTGCCGGCGTGAAAGATGAAACGGCTGCGGCGATGATGCTGAAGGGAATGACGGCGTGGTATCTGTGCCGTCGTACTTACCGCGTGAAAAAAGGCGACACCATTGTGGTCCATGCCGCCGCCGGCGGCGTCGGACAGATCCTCTGCCAGTGGGCCAAACACCTCGGCGCGACTGTGATCGGCACGGTCGGCAGCGACGAAAAAGTCGCTTTGGCGAAGAAGGTGGGTTGCAAACATGTGGTGGTGATGTCGCGCGAAAAACTCTCCGAACGCGTCAAGGCCATCACCAAGGGCAAGGGTGTTCCCGTGGTGTATGACGGCGTCGGCAAGGACACCTTCATGGAGTCGCTGGACTGTCTTCAGCCGCGCGGCATCATGGCCAGTTTCGGTAATGCCTCCGGCGCGGTGCCGCCGGTCAATATCGGCATCCTGGCGCAGAAGGGTTCACTGTTCCTGACGCGCCCGACGCTGGTGAACTACACCTCGTCCCGTGAAGATCTGCTTACCGCCGCGCGCGAATTGTTCACGGTTGTGAAAAAGGGCGCGGTAAAAATTGCGGTCAACCAGCGATATCCGCTGCGCGAGGCTGCGCAGGCGCATCGCGACCTTGAGTCCCGCAAAACCACCGGTTCTACGGTTTTACTGCCTTAAGCGGGTTGGCTGCCGTGACTGCAACCCTTCCGATCACCGTGCGCGGGCTTTGCGTGCTGGCGCTGTTTGCCGGCACTGTCGAGCAGGTGCAGTCGGCGGCGCCGGTGGAGGAGCGCGGCAGTGCGCTTCAGCAGGGCCAGTACCGCGCGACGCTCATGCACCGCGAACTGGACCAGGCGCGTTATGACGTCAAACTGGCTGAGCAGGATGTGCTGAATGCACGCGACGCCAACGCCGTCGCGCAGAAGGAAGCGGCGTATCGCAAAAGCGAACTCGACAAGGCTGAAAAAGCGCAGGCTGCGGCCCGCAACCGGCTGCAGGCGGCGCAACAGCGCTATGACGAGGCGCTGCGCGCTGTGGATGCATTGCCGCGCAACGCACCGGCCGAACAGAAAAAATAGTTTGTTTTGCAGGTAAGGGCAGCCCTGAGGGCCGCCCTTGTTTTTTCAGGCGCGCCGGCTGCTGGCGCCGCCGTCGACCGTGATGATCGTGCCCGTGGTGTAGCCGGACAGCGGCGAGCACAGGAAGGTCACCATCGCACCCAGTTCCTCGATCGTCGCCATGCGGCCGAACGGGGACTTGCTGACGAATTCCTGCCAGCGATCCGGATTGCCGAATTCCTTTTCCGCTCGTTCGCGCAGTCGTTTCACCGCGCGGTCGGTGGCGGTACCGCCGGGGTTCACGCCGACCACGCGCACACCGAATTCGGGGCTCTCGGCGCCCAGCGCGCGGCTCATCGCCATCAGTGCGGCGTTGCCCATGCTGCCGGCGATATAACTGGCCACCGGGCGTTCACCCGCGGCGCCGATGACGTTGACGATGACGCCGCTTTTGCGCTTGCGCATCTGCGCATAAATTTCGCGCGTAATGTCGATGAAACCGAAAACTTTCAGATCCCAGGAGCGTTTCCAGGTTTCGTCATCGAGCGCTTCAATCGTGCCCTGCGGAATCGCGCCGGCGTTATTGATCAGAAAATCGACATCGCCGCAGGCCTTTGCGAGTTTGACGGCGCTGGCGCTG
>JBIIZE010000246.1:0-4026 GCA_044346435.1 Burkholderiales bacterium | reverse complement strand
ACCTTTGCGGGTATCCGCAGCGAGCGTGAACTGCGGCACCAGCAACACACCGCCGCCGACATCACGAACTGACAGATTCATTTTGCCGTCAGCATCACTGAAGACGCGGTAATTGAGCAGCCGCTCCAGCAAGCGGTCGGCGACAGCCTCGGTATCGCCGGATTCCACACCCACCAGCACCAGCAGACCGCGCTCAATAGCCCCTACGGTTTCGCCATCCACAACAACACCGGCCGAACTCACCCTCTGCAACAACGCAATCATTCTGTTTTGATCCCTGAGTTGGAGACAGCACGCCGCGAACTGCGGCCGGCGCGAAAATAACCGGTATCGTCATAATAGTCGGCACGGACATTGTCACAGCACCATCCCGGCACGCCCAGCACCGGCACCGGCGCCAGCTGACGCGTCGTCTGCAAGGCCTGCGGATCAGCGAGAAGTTCAGCGAGCTCCCCGTCAACCCTGCACAGCAGTTCCGTCATCGGCAAGTTCAGCGTTTCCGCATCCAACTCCAGCAGCAACGCATGCCCGGTCATTCCGCGATAGGGTGACAGCAGTTTTTCGCACAGCGCATGACCGAAGGGCAAAAAGCGCATGCCGGAAACCACCGCCTCCCGCTGCTCCCAGAACAGCGGTTTCCAGCGAAAATCACGGATCATTTGCAGCAGTTCCGGCCGGTCGGACAGCACCACCAGACCACTCTCATCAAACAGCGTCAGCGCATCACGCACGGCACCACGACCGGCACCGTCATCGGCCTTCCAGGCTGCATGATGCCGGGCGTTCAGCAAGGCCTTGGTTCGCGGAAACGCCAGCCACACCAGCACGTTGAACAGGTCGTGCCAGTTGCGCTCACGGCACTCCAGCTCGGCGCTTTTGTAGACACGAAGCTCATAAGGCGCATTGCCGCCGGCAGGCACCAGTCGCAACGGACGGCCCGAAGCGACGCTGACACCGGCATCATCGAGCAGGCGTTGCAGCACGGCGAGGTCGGGCCAGTCAGCACCGCTGATTGTTGCTGCAGTGTCACGCATAAACTGCAGCGGCACACGGTCCGCAGCAAACCCGGAATTCCATTGATCCATATCCGGAGTGTACGATGCGACGCGGCAGTGCACGACCCTCCGCGCATTGAATTACAATATCCGGGAAATGCTGCAGAAAATCACCATTCAGGGGAACCCGCGCAGGATTTAATGTTCTCAACACCTGCAATTGCCGAAGCGCATTCAATCCGGCCGCCCCGAAAGATTTGACCCAAACAATGACTGCAAAAACCGCTTATCGCACCACCGCCAAAGGCGCCGCTGAAGTCGCCGCAAAACCCGGCAATCTGAAACCCGGCATGAAAGGCCTGCTCGCCGCGGTCGGCGCCAAAGCATCCGCAGAAAGCCTGCGCATCAAATTCCCCAAGGCCGGCGATCTTGACGCCGCGCTCACCCAGCTTGCCCGTGACGGTTATGTCGAGCCGCTGCCGGCCGAGCCTGTGGCTGCCAAACCCAAACAGGCTGCGTCTGCCGGATCCCTGGAAAACCTGTTCAACGAAAAACCCAAGGAACCGACGATCCATCAGCTGAAAATGGCCGAGGGCACGATCTCCGGTGCGCGCCGCCTCAAGGCCGGTTATCAGATCAGCATCGTCAACCGTCCGGGACGGCCGCTGCTGCCGCGCGGCGGGGCCGGCCAGAAACATGTCGTGCTGGTCATCGACGGTCATGAAGCCGAAGCGCTGGAAACCGCGCGCGGCATGATGCTCGGCGGTTTTGATGTACGCGGCGCCGGCACCAAGGCCGAAATCGTCGCCGCGCTGGGCAAAAAACCGCTGCCCGACCTGATCATCATGGATGTCGATCTGCCCGATGCCGTCGGTCTTGATCTGCTCGGCAAGTTCCGCGAACACGACGAACTGAAAGAAACGCCGATCATCGTTGTCACTGCGCGTGCCGAACGCGATGACATCGTCGCCGCCCTGGCCTACGGCGCCACCGGTTACCTGAACAAACCAATCAAGTCGGAAACCCTGCTCCGCCACGTCAAGGACGCGCTGGGCATTCCCTGACCGGAAGCACCCGCGCTCAGCTGCCGAGCAGCTGCTTGATCTGCGGCAGCATCAGTTCCGTCGCCAGCCGACCTTCTTCAATGGATTCCGCCGCACGGTGGTAATCCAGCGAACCCACATCACCCAGTCGCGGCATGATCAGCGCATCCGCCGGTTCGCCGGCGAGACGGCTGCGGGTAATCCGCACCTGCATGATGTTGATACTTTCCGTCAGCACCTCGATCATGTTCGGCTCGCGGTTTTTTGCGGCACTGCGCACATGCCGCCCGGCGAGGCCGGAACCGAGATCAACAGCGATGACAAAATCCGCACCCATCGCCCGGCATAACGACACCGGCACCGGGTTGACCAGCGCACCGTCAACCAGCAGCCGGCCGTCGCGTTCGCAGGGTGTAAACAAGCCCGGCAGTGCAATGGAAGCGCGCACCACATCTACGGCACGTCCTTCACGCAGCCAGATTTCACGACCGTTGCGCAGATCGGTCGCCACCGCGCCGAAGGGCAGCGCCAGTTCCTCAACCGTGGTTTCGAGCAGGTTGTCGTGCAGATAACTGATCAGCTTGGCGCCCTTGAGGATTCCGCCATTGAAACTGATGTCAAAAAACCCCAGCACCTTGCGCCAAGTCAGGCTCAACACCCATTCTTCCAGTGCATCGAGGCCGCCGTTGGCATAAACCGCACCGACCAGCGCACCGATCGATGCACCGCAGACGATCTGCGGCCGGATGCCCGCCTGCTCCAGCGCACGCAACACGCCGATATGCGCCCAGCCGCGCGCTGAGCCAGCACCGAGGACGATGCCGATTTTCAGATCACTTTTCATGCGCGAAATATATCAATAAAAACAAATAGATACGACACCATATTTTCAGTGCGGCGATCATCCCAACCAGCGCAACGGCGCTTCATCCAGCGCCGCCGCCTGCTCGCGCAGCGACAGGATGTGATCCTGCCAGTAATGCTGGGTATTGAAAAACGGAAAGCTCGCCGGGAAGGCCGGATCATCCCAGCGCCGCGCCAGCCAGCCGGCGTAATGCACCATGCGCAGCGTACGCAAGGCTTCGATCAGCATCAATTCATTGGCATCGAACTCGCGGAATTCGCAATAGCCTGTGAGCAATGACATCAGCTGCGCCTGCTGCGACTTGCGGTCACCCGACAGGCACATCCACAGATCCTGCACAGCCGGCCCCATCCGCGCATCATCAAGGTCGACAAAATGCGGGCCCTCGTCGGTCCACAGCACGTTGCCAGCATGACAGTCGCCGTGCAGCCGGATCTGGCGCAGCGCGCCTGCATCAGCCCAGCGCCGCTCGATGCGTTCGACCACATCCTCGGCGACACTGGCATAGGTGTCGTACAAATCATCCGGCACAAAATCGCTGTCGAGCACAAACTGCACCGGCTCGTAAGCAAAGGATTCGATGTCCAGCGTCGGACGGTGTTCAAATGGTTTGGTCTGCCCCACCGCATGAATGCGCGCAATAAAGCGCCCCATCCACTGCAAGGTCTCCGGATCGCCAAATTCCGGTGTGCGCCCGCCGCGACGCGGCGTCAGCGCAAACTGGAAGCCGCCGTGTTCGTGCAGCGTGCGACCGTTGAAGGCCAGGGGCGCCACCACCGGCAATTCGCGCGCGGCAAGCTCCGTGGCGAAATCCTGCTCTTCCTGGATCGCTTCGGTCGTCCAACGCTGTGGACGGTAGAACTTGGCGACGACAGAGACGCCATCCTCCAGCCACACCTGGTACACGCGGTTTTCGTAACTGTTCAGCGCCTGCAGCCGGCCATCGCAGCGCAGGCCGCAACAGGATTCAATGGCGTCGAGAATGGCTTCAGGATTCAGCGCGGCATAGGGTTTCATGGCGCGCACTGTAACAGCTTGAGGACAAATCGCTGCCTGGACCGTTAGATTCAATGCTGTGTGGGCAACAGACTTTCGAGCATTCGTCCCGCCACAAATACCGACC
>JBIIZE010000245.1:0-4030 GCA_044346435.1 Burkholderiales bacterium | reverse complement strand
CTCGCACGACTGACCGGCGCCTCACCGGGCTCGCTGCACCGCGATCTGCGCACACTGACGGATCTGGGCTTATTGCTGCGCGAAGAAGTCGGGCGGCAGGTGCATTACCGCGCCAACCGGGATTGCTGCAGCTTCAATGCACTGGTTGACTTGTTAAGCGGCGCCGATGCGCCAGCGGCGGCCCCACAAAGCCGGCAATCTTCAACCGCGCCGGTTCTGCACAGCCCCGTCGCCGTCTATGAGGTTCCGGCAAAAGCCAAGCTGCACATTCCCCGCGGACGGCTCGCGGCGTTGTGCCGCAAACACAATATCCGCAAACTCAGCCTGTTTGGCTCAGCCACACGCAACGATCTCTCCCCCTCCAGCGATATTGATCTGCTGGTGGAATTCGATGATGACAGCCACGCATCGCTGTTCGATATCCCAACGCTGCAGGACGACTTCTCCGCGCTGTTCGGCGGCCGCAAGGTTGATGTCGCCACACGCGAGATTCTCGACAATCCGTTCCGGCGCGATGCGATTCTGCCGGAATTGAAGACCCTTTATGTCGCCTGAATAGGGCATCACTGACCGGTATAGAATGCTTCTGAAGCAACACATTGGGAGGCCCAGACCATGCATCAATCCATAGACAGCCTGCTCGAACAAGCCAAGAAATTGAGCACCGAAGACCGGGCGCTCCTGATTAACGCGCTGTATGACCTGAACGCCCCGCATGACCCGGAATGGGAAGCGGCCTGGCTCAAGGAATGCGAAGACAGACTCGCAGCAATCGACCATGGTGAAATGAAAACCTATGATTTTGACGAGGTCATGGTGGAGGCTCGCGCGCGGCTGAAACACGCATGAAGCTGCGCTTCGCCGCAGCAGCCCAACGTGAATTAAATGAAGCCGCGCTGTGGCTGGAGTTGCAGGAAGCGGGTTTGGGTGAACGGTTTCTGCTGGAAATCGCACAGGCGCGGCAGCTGATTCTTGAGTTTCCCGACGCATGGCATCCAATGAGCAAGTCTCTGCGGCGTTGCCATCTGAAACGTTTTCACTACGGATTGATATATCGCATCAAAGGCGATGTCATCGAAGTTGTTGCAGTGGCGCATGACCGTCAGAAACCCGAATACTGGCGCCACAGAAAAAGCTGAATCATGAAACACCCATTCAATAAAATTACCGATCATACGGAACGTTACCGCCTGTTCATCAATGATGCGCACAGGGCGGACAGGTGTGTTGATGCCGGCGCCGATGTCTATGCTGCAGCCGATGTTTACGAGTGGCTTAAACAACTGGCACGCAATGCCAGCAGCGCCCAACGTCCGAAACCATTGCGGAAATAATGCATTACCGGCGTACTGCCATTTTCGTCATTCCCCGCCTACCCTTACGCACTGAAACCACGGAGTTTTGAAATGAACGGAAAAATCCGCCGCGTCATCACCGGCCACGACAAAAACGGCAAGGCCATCGTCATCGAAGACGGTCTCGCACCTGCGGTGCGTACCAACCCGATGCGCCCCGGCCATATCTCGGTGGATATGTGGAAGACGGCCGCAACACCGCACATTCTGCATGCGACCGAAGACGATCCGACCGGCGGCCCCAAGCAGATTCATCCGCTGCCCGGCGGCACGGTGTTCCGCATCAGCGAGATCGCGCCGGAAACCGAAGCCATCCGCAACATCAGCCCCGAGCAATCGAAAGCGGTGTTCGAAGCGATGGGCAATAAAAACGCCACCACCGCCGGCACAGCCAAAGGCCGTCACCCCTTTATGCATCGCACGCAAACCATTGATTACGCAGTGGTTTTAAAGGGCGAGATCACCATGCTGCTGGATGATCAGGATGTCGTGCTGAAGGAAGGCGATGTCGTCATCCAGCGCGGCACCAACCACGCCTGGAGCAACCGTTCAGATAAACCGGCGCTGATGCTGTACGTGCTGATCGACGGCCAGTTCGATGAGGAACTGCAGGGGCACTTCGGTTTGTCAGCGGGGCATTAAGCGCGACAGTCTCGTCGGGCGTATCTGCGAACTACAACGCGACGGATTTCAGAACCGCTGCATAGTGCTCAAGGTCGGGGGTTGGTGCGCAGGGTGTTTTTGCGCGGTCATCCCATCGCCGCAGTTGTACGGCGCTGTGCGCTTGTGAAGAGATCATGAAAACCGCGGCCTGATCGCTGTTGTACCGTCCGCCCTGCACTTCCAGGCTGTTTTTGGATTCGACCGAGAGTGTGTCCCAGTAGGCGGGGTCGGCATGACAGAGGTAGCGCTTGGCCTCGACATGCAGCCGGATCGGCTCAATCACACCCGGCCCGAACAGCCCGCGCAGGTACCACTGCGCACGATGTTCATGCAGGTCGTTTTGCCGCTCCTCTTCCAGCAAAGCCGTTTGCTCGGCGGCAGTGTGCTGATATTCATGGCTTTCACCCGCAGAAAAATAAGCCGCCGCCCGTCCCAGCAGATCACGCTGAACCAGGTGCCCGACCATGTGGCCGACATCGTGCAGGAAGCAGGCCGCGATCAATTCGGGTTTGGCTTCCGCCTGTTCGGCCAGATGGGCGCACTGCAAGGCGTGTTCAAGCTGGCTGACAGCCTCACGGCCGTATTGCCGGGCGCCCTCATGGCGGTAGAGATCGATGATTTCATCAACGGTAGGGGTGATCATGAAAGCCGCCTCAGATAAAGACTTTACGGATGCGCGCAGAGATGAGATCCACCGCACTGACGGTCAGCACGAGGATGATCAGTACTGCGCAGGTCTCGGCATACTGGAAACTGCGGATGATGTCCCACAGCACCACGCCAATGCCGCCTGCGCCGACCATGCCGACCACTGCGGCCGAGCGCACATTGGCTTCAAACCGGTACAGCGAATACGAAATCCACAACGGCATGACCTGGGGTATGACGCCGAAGACGATTTCTTCCAGCGCGTTGGCGCCGGTGGAACGGATACCTTCAACCGGTTGCGGATCGATGGCTTCGACCGCTTCGGAAAACAGCTTGGCCAGCGAGCCGGTGGTGTGCACCCACAGGGCGAGGACGCCGGCGAAGGGCCCGAGGCCCACCGCCACCACAAACAGCATCGCGAACACCACTTCGTTGATGGCACGGCAGGAATCCATCAGCCGGCGTGTCGGCTGGTACACCCAGGCCGGCACGATGTTGGCCGAGGACAGCAGCCCCAGCGGCACGGCGCAGACGATCGCCAGTACGGTGCCCCACAGCGCGATCTGCAGGGTGATGACGATTTCCCGCATGTACATCTTCCAGTCCCGGAAATTCGGCGGGAAGAAGTCGGCGGCGAAAGTCGCCATATTGCCCGACTCGCGGAAGAGATCGAGCGGGCGCATGTCGGCGCCCTTCCATGCCCATGACAGCACGGCCAGCACGATGCCCCAGCCGAGCAGCGTAACCCATCCGGTTTTGGCCGGATAAGCCGGATTGTTGAGGGCGGGGGCGCCGTTGGACGTTGCAGTCGTGAGCATGGCGGTTCCTTTTTTGAATTACTTGACCGCAGCGACCTGGGTGCTGAGTTCGGCCAGGCGTTTGTCGAGTTCGGCCAGCTTGGCTTTCTTGTCTGCTTCGCTCATGACGGTATCAGCCATCACGCGGTTTTTCTCGGAGATCACGCGCAGCTGGCGGTACGGCAGCAGTTGCGCGTTGGTCGAGTGCTGGAATCCGCCGAAACCGACGAAGTCCAGGATTTTCTTTTCCTCGGGACTGTTCTTGCCGTAGCTCAACAGGAAATCCCTGATCTTCTGCTTGACGTCGGCCGGCAGATCGGTGCGCCAGACCAGCGGATCGGCGGCAATCAGCGGCGAGCGCCAGATTTCACGAAGCATCGCGGCGCGCTCGGGCTGGGTCATGCGCAGCCGCTCGAGGCTTTCATTGTTGTTGGTGGCTACATCGACCTGACGGGTCGCCACGGCGAGCAGATTGGTTTCATGGTTGGAGCGGATCATCGCCTTGAAGTCGCTCATCGGGTCGATGCCGTTCTGCTGGAAGGCGTAGAAGCCGGGCACCAGCGTGCC
>JBIIZE010000011.1:0-15484 GCA_044346435.1 Burkholderiales bacterium | reverse complement strand
TTCATTGCATGCGCCGACCCCACAGGGCCGCAATGGGTCACGCCGCGCCCCATCGCCTTCAGCACCGGGGTGCAGCGCGCAACCAGTTCATCGCTGCCGCCGGCCATGATGTCCAGTGAACCGTCTTTTGCAAACATCACGCCGCCCATCACCGGCGCATCGACCATGTGCAGTCCGAGTTTTTCCAGCGCTTCTGCTGTCGCACGCGTACCCGTCGGATCACAGGTTCCCATGTCGATCAGCACGGCGCCCTTGGTCATTGCTGCAGCTGCACCGCCGGCATCGAGCATGACCTTGCGCACGATCTTGTCGTCGGGAAGCATGGTGACAATAGCGTCTGCACCCCGCGCGAGATCCGCCAGCGATGTCGCAGACTTGCCGCCGTGCTGGGCGACAAACGCCGCTGCAGTCTCGGCCCGGGCATCAAACACCGTGACTTCAAATCCGCCTTTGAGCAGATTTGCCGCCATCGGATTGCCCATATTGCCGACGCCGATGAAACCGATTTTTTTGATCGCCGTCATGATCGTTCCTTGTTTTACCAGAGCGCGCCGCGCGCGGTGATCGGCCAAAGGGCTTCGACTTTGCCGCCGCGCACGCAAACAAAATGGTCATACAAATTGACGGTCGGGTCGCAATGACCGGGAATCAGCTTGAGCTTGTCGCCGAGAGCAAACCCTGCGGAACCGTTCATTTTGATGACGCCGTGTTCATCGGAAGCCTTGAGGAACTCCGCCTGCGGAAAATCGGCGACCCGCGGCATGCCCGAATCAATACTCGACGCCTTGAGTCCGGCATCGACGATGGCCATGTCGACCCGCGTGCGACTCATCACCGTGGTCCATACGAACAGGCTGTGTTCAAAGCGCGGAATGCCGCTTTCGGTCCAGTCGTTTTTCGCGTAATCGGCGTCCATGAAAATGTAAGAGCCAACCTGCAGCTCGTCATATACCGAACTGGCCGCCTCAAACAGATAAGTGCCGGTGCCGGCGCCGGTGACCTTGCCGCGCGGCAGCCCGGCTTTTTCGATCAGTGCGAGCGTGCGCTGCACACCATCGACTGCCGCAGCAATTGCCGCGCGCCGCTCCTCGACCTTGCGCATATGCTGCGCGCCGCCCTGATAAGCCTGCAGACCGGCGTAACGCAGATTCTTGCAGGCAGCGATAGCCAGCGCGACTTTCAGTGCGGGTTCGCCGGGTTCGACGCCGCAACGGTTGGCACCGACATTCACTTCGACCAGCACGTCGATGGTGACGCCGAACTCGCGCGCAGCGGCATCAATGTCTTTGACGTTGCCGGCATCATCGGCGCAAACCGTGACTTTGGCCTGTTTCGCCAGCGCTGCCAGACGACGAAGTTTGGTGGTGCCCACGACTTCGTTGGCAACGAGCACATCCGGAACGCCGCCTTCGACCATGGCTTCCGCTTCGCTGACTTTCTGGCAGCACACGCCGACCGCACCCAGCGCGATCTGGCGCAGGGCAATCTGCGGACATTTATGGCTCTTGGCATGCGGCCGCAGCATGATCTTGCGACCGGCGATCGATTCCTGCAGGCGCTTCAGGTTGCCTTCGAAGGCATCAAGATCAAGGATCAGCGCCGGCGTGTCGACTTCGGCCAGCGTCATGCCCGGCCGTGCCGGTGGAATATGCGGCATGAACTATGCCGTCTTCGGGCCGAGGCCGGGATCGTAGTAGCCGCCGGCCATCGTGCCGTCGGCGGCCTTGCCGATGATGCCGTGCGACAGATCCTTCACCGCAAAAAACATCGCGTCCTCTTCGGGCATCGCAATCGTGTAATGCACGATGTTCGCCGGGAAATACAGCAGCGTACCGGGACCGCAGATCTGTTCAGGGCCGTCGCCGACCTTGACCCGCATCTGGCCCTTGACGATGTAATTCCACTGTTCATTGGGATGCAGATGCGGGCGCGAGCCGGTGCCTTTTTCCTTGGTCACCAGCGTGCATTGCATGCGATCACCCTCGATCACCGGACCCAATGCGGTGGAATAGCCGGTGCCGGCCTCGATCTTGTCCATCTCCATCATCTGGAAAATGAACTTGCCGTTGCCGCCCTTGATGGCGCCCTTGGTCTTGGTTTCTGCGTCAGCCATGATCAGTCTGTTCCCGTTGAATTAAATGACGGCTTTGAGTCCGGCCTGTTCGGCGCCATAGGCGCAGCAGGCTTCGTCTTCGTCACCGGTGCCGCCGCTGGCGCCGGCGGAGCCGACGATATTGCCGGCGGCATCCTTGATCAGCACGGCGCCGGTCTGCGGCAGGAACTTGCCCTGCGCTGTTGCCGCCAGCGTAATCATGAAATTGGGGTTTTCCTTGGCGCGGCCGGCCAGCGCGCGGCTGGAAGCGCCCATCGCCACTGCGCCCCAGGCTTTGCCCAGCGCCACGTCAAAACGGAACATCGATGCATTGTCCTGGCGTTGCGCGGCAACAATGTGCCCGGAGGGGTCCAGCACCACGACGGCCAGCGGATTCACTTTCATTTCCTTCGCCTTGGCGAACGCTTTTTCAATCAGGGTATTGGCCTGCTGCAGGGTGATCTTGGACATGATTCCTCCGTGGATGGATGGTGACCGCAACCGGCGTTGTATCGCCGGGCGGAATGGCGCTGGCGACTATACCAAATGCCGCAGTGCCGGTGTCAACGCGGCGCACCCGCCTCGCACCGTCCGCCGCTCGTCTACAATGCGTGAACCGCGAAACAGACTCTGACAAACACAACAACCCGCGGATCGAAATACCCGGAGAGGATGCGCCCGACCACTTTCATGCAGCGCCCCGTGCCCGAGGCCGTGTCCTGGGCGCTCACGCGCTTTACCCGGCTGATCACCGGCGCCCAGGCGCGCTGGCTCGGCTGCGCACCGGTACCGGTGCAACGCATCTATTTCGGCAATCACAACAGTCATGCCGATTTCGCGCTGATCTGGGCCTCGCTGCCGACACCGCTGCGGCGCATGACGCGCCCGGTCGCCGGCGCCGATTACTGGAACGCCAGCCCGTTGCGCCGTTACATCATTCATGAAGTGCTTCATGGCGTGGTGATTGAACGCAGCCGCGAAGGCAGTGCAGTCGATCCGGTTGACATCATGGCTGCCGCGCTGGACAGCGGCGATTCGCTGATCCTATTTCCCGAAGGCACCCGCAACACCACGGACGAAGTGCTGCTGCCGATCAAAAGCGGTATTTACCATCTGGCGCAGAAATGTCCGCAGATTGATCTCGTGCCGGTATGGATGGAAAACCTCGGGCGCCTGCTGCCCAAGGGTGAGATCGTACCGGTGCCGCTGCTGTGCTCGATCAGTTTCGGCACGCCACTCCGGCTGCAGCCCGGCGAAGACAAGGAAACTTTCCTGACACGCATCCGGGAGTCCCTGCTCGCCACCATGCGCGACGCGCGCCCCGCCGAGTCATGACGCATTTCCAGGGCACCTTGCTGATCACTGCAGGCGTATTCCTGCTTCTTGCAGGCGTTACCGCGCTGGGCGCATGGCTCAAGCTCGTGCGCGCCGAAGGCCGCCCGCATTCGCTGATCGACAACATCAACCTGCGCATCCAGGCCTGGTGGGCGATGACCGTGACCATCGGCCTCGCGCTGATTGCGGGTCGCATCGGCGTGGTGGTGCTGTTCGCTTTCGTATCGTTCACCGCGCTGCGCGAATTCCTCACCATCGCCCCGACGCGCCGCGGCGATCACCAGGCACTGGTCATGGCGTTTTTTGTCGCGCTGCCCTTCCAGTATTTTCTGGTTGGCGTGGAATGGATGGGGTTTCAGGAAGTATTCATACCCGTATATGCCTTCCTGTTCCTGCCCATCCTGTCAGCGGTCAAATCCGACACCCGGAATTTCATGGAACGCAGCGGCACCATTCAGTGGGGTTTGATGGTCACGGTGTTCTGCATTTCGCACATCCCGGCGCTGCTCAGCCTGCGCATCCCCGGTTATGAAGAGCGCAATGTGTTCCTCATCGTATTCCTGGTGCTGATCGTGCAAAGCGGCGACATCCTGCACCACGTCTACAGCCGCCTCTTCGGCAAACACCAGATTGCACCGCAGGTTTCACCCAACAAAACCATCGAAGGTTTTATCGGCGGCATTGCCGCCTCGGTCACTCTCGGCGTTTTGCTGTCCTGGATGACGCCGTTCACGATCGGCGAAGCCGCATGGGTATCTTTGGCCACCTCGCTGATGGGTTTCTTCGGCGGCCTTGTTCTTTCAGCGATGAAACGCGACCGCGGCGTAAAAGACTGGGGCGCAAACATCGAGGGCGGCGGCATGCTGGATCGTGTGGCTTCGGTTTGTTTTGCCGCACCGGTTTATTTTCATCTCATCCGTCACGGATGGTCAGCGTGAAATATGTCACAAACATTTTTTGAAAAAACTTTGACGCCGGATTGAACAAACGGCGCCGCAGTAACGCACACGCCGCCTTCACAAGTCTTTGTATTAAATAATATTTTCTCCAGCCTCCCGCAAACGGCACAACCCGCGAACTTATCAGTTTGTTAGGTTTGTGCGGCTTAGCTGTGATCAGTAACGTAGGCCGCGTATCTGAAACAGGGGATCACCAAATGCGCGTCTCGTCATGAAACGCGCATACAAGCCGCGAGGCAGCCGAATGGGTTCAGCGTAAACCCGGCGTCATCAACCGGCAGTACTCGTGAGCCACCCTTGGCTCGGCATTGAACAACAACAAGCAGCCAGATACCGCATGCAATGCAGACATGCGCGGGCAAGCACGCCTCAGATTTGGGTCAGGGAGAAGTTTTATGGATATGAGCGACATGGCAAACCGGGCTGCGGTCAAAGTGCTGATCATCGATGACAGCAACACCATTCGGCGCAGTGCCGAAATGTTCCTGCGCCAGGCCGGTTATGAGGTCATTCTCGCCGAGGATGGCTTTGATGCGCTTTCAAAGATCAGCGATCACCATCCCCGCGTCATTTTTGTCGACGTCATGATGCCGCGTCTCGACGGCTACCAGACCTGCGCGCTGATCAAGCAGAACCCCCACTACCGCAATACCCCGGTGATCATGCTGTCGAGCAAGGACGGTCTGTTTGATCGCGCACGCGGCCGGCTGGCCGGCTCCGACCGTTACCTGACCAAACCCTTCAACAAGGAAGGGCTGGTGCAGGCGGTCATGGATTACACCCGCGAAGCGGTTCCCGCCTGACTGAATTCCCAAGCCTGAAATTTCCTCTCCAAGGAGACAGCACCATGCCGATCAAAAACATCCTCGTCGTCGATGATTCACCAACCGACCGCCAGCACCTGACAGACCTGCTGGTCAAAAACGGATTCAAGGTTTTCGGCGCCGACAGCGCTGCAGACGGCCTCGTCAAAGCCCAGCAGTTGCAACCGGATCTGGTGCTGATGGACATCGTGATGCCCGGCCAGAACGGTTTTCAGGCCACGCGGGCCCTGACCCGTGCCAATGACACCAGCCACATCCCCGTCATCATCTGTTCTTCCAAGGGCCAGGAAACCGACAGGGTCTGGGGGCTGCGCCAGGGCGCGAAGGATTACGTCGTCAAGCCGATCACTGCCGGCGATCTGCTGAGCAAGATTTCGGCGCTGGGCTGACATGAGCGCCACAAGTTCGCTGCGCGACTACCAGCGCACACTGTCCGCGCGGCTGCTCAATCCGCAATCGGCACCGGCGGCCATCTGGCTGGGCGTTGAATCGGGGGGGCATTCCTGGCTGCTCGACCTCGCTGACGTCGGTGAGACCCTGTCGCGGCCACCGCTCCATCCCGTGCCGCTGACCCGGCCCTGGCTGCTCGGCGTGGCGAACATCCGCGGCGACCTGCACACGTTGATCGATCTGGGCCTGTTCGCAGGGCATGCCGCCGCAACCGTCACCGATCAGTCACGGGTAGTACTGGTCGCGGCCCGACATCGGATGTTTTGCGGCTTCCTGGTCGATCGCGTCAGCGGTCTGTTCCGGGCCGACCAGTTTCTGGAGCCGGTTGCCGGAAAAACCGGACAGGACTGGCTGCAAACCGTCGAACAGGCAGAAACCCGTAAAACCTGGCTCAGGCCCGGAATCCCCGGACTGCTCAGGACGACGGTTTTTCTGAACATCGCCATATAACCGTCGACACTCCGATTGACAGGGGACACCCATGAACGTGCTTAACAATCTGCTGAAACTGCAAAGCTTTTCGCCCATCACTTTTCCTTCGGCGACTGCCACGCCGCGAGTCGGGCGCCTGGGTAAATTGCCCAGGCTGAAATTGCCGAAGCTGGAATCGGGCAGCGTGAAGAAACTCCTTTCCGCACTGATCGTGGCCAGCATGATCGGTGGCGTCGTGCTCACAGTGCTGCACACCAGGGAAACCAGTCTGCAGACCGCGTCAACCTTCACATCGGAAAAAATAAGTTTCAACCTTCTGCGCATTGCCAAAAACGTGCAGCAGGCGGCCATCGGCACCCCTTCGGCCTTTGAATCGCTGCGCGAGTCGCGCGACGAGATCGCCAGAGACCTGAAACTGCTGCAGGAAGGCGGCGAACGCGACAGCATGACCGTGGCGCCAGCCAGCAGCGAACTGCTGCCCATGGTGAAGAACCTGTCCGCCCGCTGGCCGGCAACCGCAGCCAACGTCGATCTGATTCTGGCCCAGGGCAATAACCTGATCGGACTTGGCGCGCTGGAGGAAACGATACGCAATACGCCGTCACAACTCGGCATGCTCGCCCAGAAAGTCGCGGTTCAGGCGCAGTTTGCCCGCGAACCCTATGCCACCCAGACATACAGCAAGCAGTTGCTCGCCGACATCTCGAATTTCAACTTCGGTGAAACCTCGGTCCTGTTGTCCACCGATCAGCCCAATCCCCAGATTGCACTCAATTTTGCGGAGAACGTGCGTCGCTATCACGCCACCTTGAAAGAACTCACCGGCGCTGAACCCTCAAAAAAGGGCATTCAGCCCCTCCGCGATACCGGTGCGCTGCAATCTGCACAGGAACTGCAGAATCTGATTTCCCCGTTCGCCGCCGCCGTGCAGTCAATCACCGAAAACATGACGCCGCTGTCCCTCGCCAAGCAGGCCGCACGCGATGTCAGCGAAAGCACTGACGGCATGTTGAGGATATCGGACCAGCTCGCGGCTGCTTATGGCCGTCAACAAGCCGGAGTCCCGTTGTTTCTCGTGGGCGCAGCGGCCTGCGCCCTGATCCTGCTGATCTCACTCGTTGCTCTGGACAAACTGCTCGTCGCCGATGCCCGAAAACGGGCGCAGGAAAGCGAAGAGCAGAACCGCCGCAATCAGGAGGCCATCCTGCGGTTGCTGGATGAAATGGGCAAACTCGCCGACGGCGATCTGACCGTGCAGGCGAAAGTCACCGAAGACGTCACCGGCGCCATTGCCGACTCCATCAACTTCACCATCGAACAGGTGCGCGGTCTGGTCAGCGGCATCACCCGGGCGGCGGATCAGGTCACACACGCCACCGGTAACGCCCAGAAAATCGCCACGCAACTGCTGGCCGCATCGCAGAAACAGTCAACAGAAATCCAGACGACCGGTCATTCAGTGCTGCAGATCGCACAGTCGATCAACCAGGTTTCCGATAACGCCACGCAATCGGCAAAGGTTGCGCAGAACTCCCTGAGTGCCGCTGAAAAAGGTTCGCAGGCTGTGCAGAACGCGATTCGCGGCATGGACGAAATCCGCGAACAGATCCAGGAAACCTCGAAGCGGATCAAACGGCTTGGTGAAAGTTCGCAGGAAATCGGCGAGATCGTACAGCTGATCACCGGCATTACCGAACAGACCAACGTGCTGGCGCTGAACGCCGCGATCCAGGCGGCGTCGGCCGGTGAAGCAGGACGCGGCTTTGCCGTGGTCGCGGAAGAGGTGCAGCGTCTGGCCGAACGTTCCGCAGAAGCCACCAAACACATCACCGAAATCGTCAAAAGCATTCAGCAGGACACGCAGAACACCGTGGAAGCCATGGAGCGCAGCACCCAGGGTGTTGTCGAAGGTGCCAGGGTCGCCGACGAAGCAGGACAGGCACTGCACGAGATTGAAGAAGTATCGACCCGCCTCGCGGAACTGATCGGCGCAATTTCGAATGCCACCCAGGAACAGTCCAAATCCGCGGCCAGGGTCGCCGCCAGTATGAAGGGCATCCTCAACATCACCCAGCTCACCACGGCCGGCACGCAGAAATCCGCGCAGTCGGCCACCGAGCTGATCACTCTGGCGACCGAGCTGAAACATTCGGTTTCCGGTTTCAAGCTCGCCTGAACGCAGACCGCACAGCACTGAACTCGCCACAGAAGGCCAGACGCCATGCCTACACCGCTCGCTCCGCCGTTGTCCTGGGTCAAACCCGAGGTCGACTTTGCCCTGAAGTCAGTCAGGGACAACATCGCGCAGTACATGGAGCGGCCTGAAGAAGTAAAGCTGCTGCAACAATGCCCGCAGCAACTGCATCAGGTCACCGGTGCACTGAACATTCTCGGTCTGAACGGTGTGGTCGGATTTTGCGTGTCAATGGAACATGCGTTCACCGGCGTGACTGCCGAACCGCGCCGCTCAACCGTAGGAACCCTGGACCGGGCGGTGCTGGCCCTGAAAGAGTTCATCGACGGTCTGGCCAAAGGGGAAGCCAACGCACCGATCAAACTGTTTCCGGTTTACCGCGAAATCTCGTCGCTGCACGGCAAAGCGGAAGTCACTGAAAAAGATCTCTTTTACCCGGATCTGACCCCGGCGGCTCCCGCGCATCCCTCGGCGGCGGAAGTGCCTGCACAAAAACTGCCGTCACTGCTGACCGCGCAACGCACGCGTTTCCAGCGCGGCCTGCTGGCCATTCTGCGCGACCCGACCAGCCGCGAGGGACTCAAGGACATGCGCCTGTCACTCGAAACCCTCGATATGCTGGCTGCGCAACTGCCACCGCCGCGATCCCTGTGGTGGGCAGCCACGGGGCTGATCGACGGTCTGCTGCATGCCGACCCCCGGGATGTCTGGGCCACCGGGGCAAAGGCATTGTGCGCAAAACTCGATCTGCGCATGCGCGACCTTGCCAAAGGCAGCAATCCGGAACAGGACCCGATCCTGCGCGACGTGCTCTACGCCATTGGCAAAAGCAAAACCGCCACCCAGCGCATCCGTGACATCCGCCAGCTGTACCAGCTCGACAGCCTGTTTCCGGAACCGGATCTGCCGGGATTGATGGAATTCGACATGGACTGGCTGGGACCCGCGCTGGGCGATGTACGCAGCCGGGTCCAGGCGATCAAGGATCTGTGGGTGGCCTATGTTTCCGGCGACGCCGGCGCGCTGGCACGCCTGCGCGATTCGGTCACGGCGCTGAAAACCAAGATCCATGACCTCGGCAACATTCACATGATCCGCATGGTCGATGTGGTGGCAATGGTTTCCACACGCCTGCCCAATCCCTACCCGCGCCAAAGCCAGTTGATGATCACGGAAATGGCCTCCGCCTTTCTGCTCATCGAAAACATCGTCGACCACTTCACGGATACGCCGCCGGATCTGGGCACTCAAGTGGAAATCATGGGCGGCTGGCTGCTCGACGCCGTGAAGGGAAAATCCACGGATATCGTTCCCGAGGGCTTGCGTGAAGACCTCAGCCAGGAAGTCAGCCGGCTGAAACTGCAGACCCAGGTCGCACGCGAAATCATCAGCAATCTGCAGCAGGTCGAACAGGTGCTCGACGGCTATGCACGCGACCGCTCCCGGCTGGCAACCCTGACGACATTGACGCCGCTGCTCAAGCAGATCCATGGTGCGCTGTCGATACTCGGTTTTGCGCGTGCCGCAGAAATCCAGTCGCAATGCAACCATCTGATCGCGCGCTGCGCGAATGCGGATCCGGCGTGGAACGAAAACGATCTCGAAACGGTGGTCGAGGGACTGACCAGTCTTGGCTTTTTCCTTGACCCCTGCCTGCGCGGACTGGTACCCGCAGAAAGCGCGCTGGACGCATTTTTTTCGCGTCTCGCGCAGCGCAACGC
This sequence comes from Burkholderiales bacterium, assembly GCA_044346435.1. Classification (GTDB taxonomy): domain Bacteria; phylum Pseudomonadota; class Gammaproteobacteria; order Burkholderiales; family SG8-41. Next base: position 5,477 of record JBIIZE010000011.1, on the reverse strand, counting down.
GCAGGAAGCACCGGCGGCCCCCGGCGCAGCCACAAAATCACAAACCGCCCAGGCTGCGGAACCGGCATCCGTTCCGGAAGACGATGAATTGCTGGGCATATTTCTCGAAGAAGCCCGGACGGTATTTACCGACATCAACGCCGCCGCACCGGCCTGCAGCCGCAATCCTGCAGACATCGAATCTTTGCGCACCATCCGTCGCGGTTTTCACACACTGAAAGGCAGCGGTCGCATGGTAGGACTCGACGGGCTGGGCGAAGTGGCCTGGTCGGTCGAACGCGTGCTCAACCGCTGGCTCGAACAGCAATGGCCCGCAACTGCCGAACTGCTGCAACTGGTCGAAGCCGCCACGGCCACGCTGTCGGAGTGGATTGCAGCACTGGCCGGGAAACGTCCGGTGACGGTGACCGGCCAGTCGTTGATTGAACAGGCCGCCGTACTGATCAGCGCACCGCAGCCCGCCGCACCACCCGCCGCGGCAACGACAACCGACGAAATCCGTATCGGCTCCTCGCGGATATCGCGGACATTTTTCGACATCTACTGCAAGGAAGCCCATCAGCATCTGGCGGCACTCGAGTCCGAAATCAACACCTGGTGCAACGCGCCCGGCCATGCAGCCACCGAATCCCTGAGCATTGCCGCCCATACCCTGGCCAGCATCTCCCGGACCGCCGGTCTGTCAGCACCTGCGGATCTTGCGATCCGCATTGAACAGTGTTTGCCCAACGCGCGACTGGTCAGTGAAGAATCCGATCTGCAGCTGCTGCTGCAGGCCGTCGCCCGCCTGCGCGAAATGCTTCAAGCGATTACTCTGCAGCAAGAGCCCATGCCTGCCGACGCACTTGTCACTGATCTTGATGCGCTGAACCGGCGCCTGCAGTCGGCACATACACCGCAGAACCCGCCCCCTGTCGCTGCAAATCCGGAGCCCGCGACGGCGTCTGCAGACGAACCCGTCATCGAGCCGGTGGACGACGAAGCGCTGGTGCGTGCTGCAGCAGCAATGACGGCGCAGGATCAGCGGGTCATCCGCGACGACATCGATCCCGAACTGCTGCCGGTGTTCCTCGAAGAAGCACAGGAACTGCTGCCGCAGATCAGCCGCGATCTGCGCGGCTGGCGCGAGGCCCCGGCCGACCGTCAGCTACCGCTGGCCTTGCAACGCGCCCTGCATACACTGAAAGGCAGTGCCCGGATGGCCGGCGCAATGCGCCTGGGTGAACTGGCGCACCGGATGGAAACCCGTGTCGAGGCCGCGCTTTCAGGTCATCCGGCATCAACGCAACTTGAAGAACTGCACAGTTTTTCCGACCGTCTGGCTGACGGCATCGAACAGCTCCGCGACACACAACCTGTGGCAGCTACCGGAACCGCGGATATGCCGCCACAAACCGCGGCTGCCGCATCGGTCACGGCTGCGCCGGCCGTCCGCACGGACGTGCTGCCGCAAAACGCCGCCGTGCTGCGCATCCAGGCCGACGTACTCGACCGGCTGATCAACGACGCCGGTGAAGTCGGTATCGCCCGTTCCCGCATTGAAGGCGAATTGCGCAATGTCCGCCAGTCGCTGGCCGAACTGAATGACAGCATGTCGCGCCTGAAAGGACAGTTGCGCGAAATGGAACTGCAGGCCGACAGCCAGATGCAGTCGCGCCGCTCGATCGTTTCCGCAGACCGGCCCGAGTTCGATCCGCTGGAATTCGACCGATACACCCGGCTGCAGGAACTGACCCGGATGATGGCGGAAAGCCTGCACGATCTCTCCACGGTGCAGCAGACGCTGTTCCGCAACCTCGGTGAAATCGATGCCGCCGTGCTGCAGCAGGCTCGGGTCGGTCGCGAACTGCAACAGGGCCTGATGCGCACGCGCACCATCCCCTTCTCCCACCTGGAAGACCGGCTGTACCGCATCGCACGGCAGACTGCGCGCGAACTGGATAAAAAAATCCAGCTCGACATCAGCGACAGCCATATCGAACTCGACCGCAGTGTGCTCGAACGCATCAGCGCCCCGCTTGAGCATCTGCTGCGCAACGCCATCGGACACGGCATTGAATCGCCGGAGGTCCGCCGCAGCGCGGGAAAATCCGAAACCGGCGAGATCACCATTGCGCTGCGCCAGGAAAGCAACGAGATAGCCATCGTCATCCGCGACAACGGCGCCGGTCTTGATCTGGAAAAACTGCGGGCCCGGGGCATTGAAAAAGGCTTGATTGATCCCGCGCGGGAGTCCTCACCGGAAGAATTGACGGCGCTGATCTACGCCCCCGGACTGTCCACTGCCGAATCCGTCACCGAACTCGCCGGACGCGGCGTCGGCATGGACGTGGTACGCAGCGAGATCACCGCGATCGGCGGCCATATCGATACCGCCACGACAGCCGGTCAGGGTACAGGCTTCAGCATTTTCCTGCCGCTGACACTGGCGGTCGCGCAAGCCGTGCTGGTACGGGCCGGTTCGGGGATATTTGCCATTTCATCAGCGATGGTGGAACAGGTATTGCGTGTGCAACCCGATGCGCTGGCAGGGGTTCAAGTGGAAGGCCGCGTACGCCATCGCGACAACGACTACCCCTTGCACAATCTGAGCGACCTGCTCGGCGAAGCCCGATCGCCGGCGCAGGGTTATTGCACCTTGCTGCTGTTGCGTAGCGGACTGCAACGCATTGCGCTGCATGTCGACGAATTGCTGCGCAATCAGGAAATTGTCGTCAAACACCTGAGCCCCCAACTGGCGCGCGTGCCGGGCGTGACCGGCGCCACGGTGCTCGGCGACGGTCGTGTGGTGCTGATCATCAATCCGGTGCCGCTGACCCATCGCGCGCTGCCGGCGCAACGGATGCCGGAACAACAAGCTGTGACGGCCACATCATCAGCGCCGCTGGTCATGGTTGTCGATGATTCGCTGACCGTTCGCAAAATCACCAGCCGCCTGCTGGAACGCGAAGGTTACCGCGTGCTCACCGCCAAGGACGGCGTCGATGCACTGGAGCAGATCACGAATCAACTGCCGGACCTGATGCTGGTGGATATCGAAATGCCGCGCATGGACGGATTTGAACTGTCGATGCGCATCCGTCAGGATGCCCGAACTGCCGCCGTGCCCATCGTGATCATTTCTTCGCGCACCGCCGAGAAACACCGCAGCCGCGCACAGCAGATCGGCGTCAACGCTTTCCTCGGCAAGCCGTATCAGGAAACGGAAATGCTGGCGCAGCTGGCGCGTTATGTGCCGCTTCAAGCGGACGCTGCACACGGCACAGTCGCCGCGGCAGCATAAAATAACTATTTGTTTTTAATAGTTATTTTTTAGGGGCAATCAGCCCCTCCTGTTCCAGCAGCTGGTACACGCCGCCGGCCTGGACCAGCGCCATCAGTTGCGGCGGCAGCGGCCTGCCCTGCAAGGCCGCGCCGCTTGCGAGGTTGCTCACCCGGGCCGTATCAAACCCGACTTCGGCTTCTTCGCCTTCAGTAAACGCTGCATGCACGCCCGGACATTCCAGTGCCGGAAACGCGAAGTTCACACAATTACGCAGGAACAGGCCGTTGAGTGATTCGGCAATCAGACAGGCCAGACCGAGGTTTTTCAGCGAGCGCGCCGCGGCGCGGCTGGAACCCATGCCGAAGTTGTGACCGCCGATCAGGATGTCGCCCTTCTGCACCTGCTGCGCCCAGCCCGGACGGTTGGCATGGAAGACATACTGCGTCTGCTCTTCGTGCGTCAGATAGAAGGCCTTGTTGGGCAGGATCAAATCGGTATTGATGTTGTCGCCGACGATCCACACCCGCCCCTTGAATTTCATCATGCCGCTCATTGCAGGAACTCCCGCGGATCGGTAATGAATCCGGTAAGCGCCGAAGCCGCCACGGTCGCCGGCGATGCCATCCATACCTGCGAACTCGGATCGCCCATGCGGCCCTTGAAGTTGCGCGTGCTGGATGTAATGCAGACTTCATCGGGGCCGAGCACGCCCATGTGGCCGCCGCCGCAGGCGCCGCAGGTCGGCGGCGCAATCATCGCACCCGCTTCCAGCAGCGTCTGGATGGCGCCGCTGGCCACGGTGTCGCGATAAACGGTTTGCGAGGCCGGAGTGACGATAAAACGTACACCCGCAGCGACCCGGCGGCCCTTGACCACCCGTGCCGCGAGTTCAAGGTCATCCTGGGTGCCATTGGCGCAGGAGCCGATATAGGCCTGGTCGATGCGCGTCCCTTTGGCCTGGCCGACCGGCTGCGAGTTGTTGACTACGCTGTCAGGCAATGCCACCAAGGGTTCGAGCCGGGACAGATCGACTGCGCGCACTGCCAGATACTTTGCATCGGCATCCGGCCTCACCGCCACGAACGGCGCAGGGTTGCGTACCCGCATCCATTCCTCCAGCACTGCGTCGGCTTCAAAGGTCGCGAACTCCGCAGACAGTTCCGCCGACATTGCGGTCAGCGTCTTGCGCGCGTTGATCGACAGCGATGCGACGCCGGGGCCGCCGTACTCCACATTCATTGTCGCGTGGGCACCGTGCACACCGGCGATCTGCAGAAACGCGTCTTTTGCGGTAACCGCCATGGGCAGTTGGCCGGTCAGTTCATAACGCACGGTTTCGCCGCAGCGGAACCAGGTCTGCCCCTTGATCGCGGCATAAATGATGTCGGGACCGCCGACGCCTCGCGCCAGGCAGTTGAACACGCCGGCACTGCAGGTATGCGAGTCACTGCACAGCAGTACCGAGCCCGGCATGGCGTAGCCATAATCGGCAACCAGCTGGTGACTGATGCCCTGGTTATGACCAACGTCATGGAAGCGCTTGATGCCGAATTTTTTGACGAAGGCGCGGCCGGTGACCTGCGCCGCCGCAGCCTGCTGCGTCGGCGCAGGCACCCGGTGATCAAAGGTGACGACAATCTTTCCGGGATCGGCAACCTGGAGGATGTCACGCCAGTTGTTCGGCATGAAGTTGTTGTCGAACAGGATCACGGTATCGACATCCACCGTGACCACATCCCCCGGCACCACGGCCTTGCGCCCGCTTTTGGCAGCGAGGATTTTTTCTGCGATGGTCATGCCCATGTATTACCCCCTCTCGTAACTGGTAATTGGTAATTGGTAAATGGAGCAAACCAATTCAGCGCCATGCCAATCACCAATCACCAATCACCAATTATTTGACGGTATAACGCTGCTCCATCTCATCAAGAACCTTCATACCCATCAAATCATTAAGTTCCTCAAAGCCGACCTGCAAATCAGTGCGGTCCACGACCTTGTTCTGGCCGACCACTTCATCCTTGAACACCGCCAGCGCATTCATCATGCCGCGCAGCGCGGCGGTGGTCAGCAGCCGCGGGTAACTCACCGCAGCAACACCGATGTCCTGCAACTGCTGCGGACTCATTAGCGGCGTGGTCTTGCGCGGCCGCATGCCCAGGCCCATATTCACGATTAACGGTTTCGGCACGTTTTTCGCAACCTTGGCGAT
>JBIIZE010000244.1:0-4056 GCA_044346435.1 Burkholderiales bacterium | reverse complement strand
CGCTGCATCCCGCTCGACCATTACCACGCTACGGGCGCCGCGCGATGCCGCCTCGAATCCCAACGCGCCGCTGCCGGCGAACAGGTCCAGACAGTCCCGGCCCTCCAGATCCTGACCCAGCCAGTTGAACAGCGTCTCGCGCACACGGTCAGGGGTCGGCCGCAATCCGGGACGATCGGCAAACCGGATGCGCCGGCTGCGCCAGGCACCGCCAATGATCCGGATTTCGCAGTTTTTTGGAGCCGCCCCGGGCATCAGCGCGTCGGGAGCGCAGCCGCGGTCTGCTTGTGATCGGCGCCAACAACGACGGTTACCATCCGATCAGGGTCAACGCGGCGCGCGAATGCGGCCTTGATATCGGCAGCACTGACCTTTTCGATGTTGGCCACAAAGGTCTCAAGGTAATCCGCTGGCAGATCATAAAAACCGATCAAGGCCAGATAATCCTGAATCTTGCGGTTGCTGTCGATGCGCATCGGAAAACCGCCAATGATGTTCTGTTTGGCGGCAACCACCTCTTCCGCCGTCGGACCCTTGTCGACAAATTCCCGCAGCGTGCTTCTGACCACTGCCAGCGCCTGCTCCGCCTGATCGCGCCGCGTCTGCATGCCGATGACAAACGGACCGCGCGCCCGCAATGGAGAAAAATAGCTGTAGGCGGAATAAGCCAGTCCGCGTTTCTGCCGCACCTCTTCGGTGATGCGCGACACAAAACCGCCGCCGCCAAGAACATAATTGCCGACAAACAACGAAAAATAATCCGGATCATCGCGGCGTATGCCCGGCGCGCCGATCATGATATGACTCTGGCTGGCCGGATGGTCGATCATCCGCGTCACTGCCGCAGGCAAAGACTGTACCTCGGGGATCAAAAGCTGCTGGCCATTGGAACGGGGCAGCCCACGGGTCAGCTGCTCGGCAATGGCCTCCGCCTCTTTGCGGGTGACATCGCCCATGATCGCAACAACCGCATGTGATGCCACATAGTGCGTCCTGTGGAAGGTTTTCAGATCGTCGCTTTTCAGGCCGACGACAGTATCCACCTCACCGGATGAGCGCAGTGAATAGGGATGTGTGCCGAACACCAGCCGGTAGAATTCACGGTTGGCCTGGGTGTCCGGCGTCAGATCAGCCTCTTTCAGGGCGCTGATGTAACGTGACTTCTCGCGTTCGACGATGGCATCCGAAAATGCGGGCGTACTCAGCACCCCCGCCATCACTTCAAGCGCCTGGGTGCGCCGCTTCAGGTCGGACAAAGTACGCAGAAACAAGCCGCCGCGATCGCTGTCGAAACGATTGCTCATCTGGGCACCGACATCGGCCAGCCGGCGGGCGATGTCATCCTCGCTCATCCCCGCCGCCCCCAACCGCATCAGCCCGTTGGTCATCGCTGCCAGACCGGACTTTGACGGGGTATCGAATCCAGACCCCGCCGGCACATCCACCGACACATCGAGGATCGGCAAACCCCTGTTTTCAACGAAGTAGACTTTCGCTCCGGCTGAAGTGCGCCAGTGTTCAATAGGCAATATTGCGTGGGCCAGTTGGGCGATGGCCAGCAATGCAATGGCGAAGAATGTGTGGATCATCGGTTTGGTTTTCATATCAGTTGCCATGACGAACACCGGCGGGAGGGGCTGCCCGTGCCGACGCTGCATTCAAGGGCTGCGGATCCAGATACGCTACCGTCAGCCCATCATCCACCAGATATTTTCGCGCCACCTCGCGTACCTGCTCGGGGGTTACCTGCTGCAGCTTCTCGATAAACAGATTTTCATCACGGTACGAGAGACCAACGGTTTCCAGCCATCCGATCTGCCGGGCCTGGAAGAACATTGAATCGCGCTGGAACACCTGTGAGGCAATGACCTGCGCTTTTACACGGTCAAGTTCCTGCTGGGTCACCCCCTCATCAACCACCCGCTGCACTTCGCGGCGCAGCCCCCGCTCCATCTCATCGGCAGTTTTGCCCTGGGCGGGCGTACCGCTGAGATAAAAAAATCCCGGGCCGCGTCCAACACCTTCATAACTGGCACCCGCAGCCGCCGCGAGCCGGTCGGTTTTCACCAGTTGTTGAGGCAGGCGGGCAGCTGAATTTCCGCTCAAAACGCTTTCCAGCATGTCCAGCGCGTAGGGCTCCCATTCTTCGTTCGGCTTGGTCAAACGCGGCGCGCGATAGGCCATGAGCACCTGCGCCTGCTCGGCCGGCACTTTCACCGTCATGCGCTTGAGCCCCAACTGCGGCGGCTCATCCTGCGGCTTGCGCTGCGGCAAAACCTTGCGAGGAATCGCACCGAAATGCTGTTCAGCGAGTGCAAAAACTTCCGTCGGCACCACATCGCCCACTACCACGATGATGGCATTGTTCGGTGAATACCACTGTTCGTAAAACCGGCGTGTGTCGTCGATGTTCAGGTTTTCCAGGTCATTCATCCAGCCAATCACCGGATTGCGATAGGGGTGCGCGGTCAGTGCGGTCGCCATCAGGCGCTCATACATGACTGACTGCGGCCGGTCGTCGGTGCGCCAGCGCCGCTCCTCCATCACCACTTTGATCTCCTTGGCAAACTCTTCCGGTGACAGCACCAGATTGGCCATGCGGTCAGCCTCAAGCCGGAACGACAGCGGCAAAGCGGATTTATGCAGCGTCTGGAAATAGCCGGTGTAATCGCGGCTCGTAAACGCATTTTCGCGCCCTCCAGCCGCTGCGATCATCCTGGAGAACTCACCTGCGGGCACCGCCTTGGTGCCCTTGAACATCATGTGTTCCAGAACATGCGCCACGCCGGTGATTCCGCCCTGCTCATCGACACTGCCGATGCGGTACCAGACCATGCTGACCACCACGGGCGCGCGCCGGTCGGGTTTGACGATGACACGAAGGCCGTTAGCCAGGTCCTTCACCGCGACATCGTCGACCGGCGCGTTGGCCGCGGATGCGGCAGGCAGTCCGGCGCAGGCCAGCAGCAGAGCAAAAAGAATTTTGGGCAAAGCAGTCATGGTGTCCCGTCTGGTTAAGCCTTGCCGGCGGCAAGGCCCTGTTAGAATTGTAGCCAATTAACCCTCTGGGCCGGCGCGTTTCGGCATCGCCCACATCTGACCACGGCATTCATGTTTGGTTTCGGCAAACAAAAAGAAACTGGGGAAGTCCCGGCAACCGGCTGGCTGGCACGCCTGCAGCAGGGTCTGGGCAAAACACGCGACCAGCTCGGTTCCAGCCTGGGCGCGCTGTTCGGTGCCGGACGCAAGCTGGACGAAGCCTTCTACGAGGAACTGGAAACCATACTGCTGACGGCGGATGTCGGCGTCGCCGCGACCACGCACTTGCTCGAAGCACTGCGCACACGGGCGCGGCGCGGACGTTACACCGAAGCCGCGCAACTGCGCGATGGCCTGCGCGAAGAAATGTGCGCCATGCTGAAAGCCGTGGCGCAACCGCTGGAAACCGGTTCGGCAAAACCCTTTGTCATCATGCTCGCCGGCGTCAACGGCGCCGGCAAGACCACCTCCATCGGCAAACTCGCGCATTACTTCCAGGCCCAGGGCAAAACCGTGCTGCTCGCGGCCGGCGACACCTTCCGCGCGGCAGCACGCGAGCAACTCGCGGCCTGGGGGGAACGCAACAACGTGACGGTGATTTCCCAGGCATCGGGTGATGCCGCCGCGGTGATTTTTGATGCCATCAACGCGGCAAGTGCGCGCGGCATCGACATCGTACTCGCCGACACCGCGGGCCGACTGCCCACACAACTCAACCTGATGGAAGAAATCCGCAAGGTAAAGCGGGTTATCGACAAGGCCATGCCGGGTGCGCCGCATGAAGTGCTGCTGGTGCTGGATGCCAACACCGGTCAGAACGCGCTGGCGCAACTCTCGGCTTTTGATGCTGCGATCGGCGTCACCGGCCTGGTCCTGACCAAGCTCGACGGCACCGCCAAGGGCGGCGTCATTGCCGGCATCGCCCACAGCCGTGCCGGCAGGCCGCCGGTTCCGGTACGTTTCATCGGTGTCGGAGAAGGCATGGATGATCTGCGTCCCTTCGTCGCCGATGATTTT
>JBIIZE010000243.1:0-4060 GCA_044346435.1 Burkholderiales bacterium | reverse complement strand
GCGCCAGTTCCTTTTCCAGATTGCGCACGTTGTCGATGATCTGATTGATCTTCTGCCCGACTTCCTGCGGCGAAGTGCGCAGCGCGGCTGCAGCGCCGGCGAGTTTCTGTTCCTGCGCCTGCACATAAGCCAGTGCACGATCACCTGTGGTGGCTTCAATGCGGCGAATGCCGGCAGCCACACCACCTTCAGACACCACCTTGAAAAAGCCGATGTCGCCGGTGCGCGATACGTGGGTGCCGCCGCACAGCTCGCGCGAAGTACCGATATCCAGAACGCGCACTTCGTCGCCGTATTTCTCGCCAAACAGCGCCATTGCGCCATGTTTGACGGCATCGTCGAATTTCATGATCTGCGCCGCAGTCGCCGCATTGGCGAGGATCTCGGCATTGACGATCGCCTCGACCTGCTGCATCTGCGCCTCGGTCATCGGCTCGTTATGCGAGAAGTCAAAACGCGTCTTGTCGGCATCGACCAGCGAACCCTTCTGCTGCACATGGGGACCCAGCACTTCGCGCAGGGCCTTGTGCATCAGGTGGGTCGCCGAGTGGTTGCGCATCGTGCGGGCGCGGCGTACCGCATCCACGCGCGCAGCAATCTTGTCACCGACGTTGAGCTTGCCGGTCTCGAGCTTGCCGTGGTGGCCAAATACATCCGACTGGATTTTCAGCGTATCCGCCACTGCAAACGTGCCGTTACCGCTGACCAATTCCCCGGCGTCGCCCGCCTGGCCGCCGGACTCGGCGTAAAACGGCGTGCGATCGAGCACGATCACCGCCGCTTCGCCGGCCTGCACCGACTGCACCGCGCTGCCGTCGCGGTAAATCGCCACAATCTGCGCTTCATCCACCGCCAGCGTATCGTAGCCCTTGAACTGGGTCTTCACGCCCTGATAATCGACGGCACTGCCCATCTGGAATTTCGAAGCCGCACGCGCACGTTCGCGCTGCTGCTCCATCGACGCTTCAAAGCCGGCGTAATCCATCATCACGCCACGTTCGCGCGCGATGTCAGCGGTCAGATCAACCGGGAAACCGTAAGTGTCATACAACTGGAACACCGTCTCGCCGTCGAGCATCTTGTCTTCGCGGGTCAGCGCGTGTTCGAGCACTTTCATGCCGTGCTCCAGCGTTTCGGCAAAACGTTCTTCTTCCTGCTTGAGGATCTGCATCACGCGGTCCTGCACCTTCGGCAGTTCCGGATAAGCCTCGCCCATCGCCTTCGACAGGTCGGGCACGACCTTGTGAAAAAACGGTTTGGTCTGACCCAGCTTGTAACCGTGGCGGATCGCGCGGCGGATGATCCGGCGCAACACATAACCTCGGCCTTCATTGCCGGGAATCACACCATCGACGATCAGGAAGGCACAGGCGCGGATATGGTCGGCGATGACCTTCAGCGAATTGTTGTCGAGTTCCTTGGCACCGGTTTCGCGCGCAGCGGCCTTGATCAAGGCCTGGAACAGGTCAATCTGGTAATTGGAGTGCACATGCTGCATGACAGCCGCGATTCGCTCCAGCCCCATGCCGGTATCCACCGAGGGTTTGGGCAGCGGATGCAGCACACCCTTGTCGTCACGGTTGAACTGCATGAACACCAGGTTCCAGATTTCAATGTACCGGTCACCGTCGGCATCCTTCGATCCGGGCGGTCCGCCTTCAACTTCGTCACCGTGATCGTAAAAGATTTCACTGCAAGGGCCGCAGGGACCGGTGTCGGCCATCTGCCAGAAATTGTCGGAGCCGCCGCCCGGTTTGTCGCCGATGCGAACGATACGCTCCGCCGGCACGCCGATTTCCTTTTGCCAGATGTCATAGGCCTCATCGTCCGTCTGGTAAACGGTGACCCAGAGTTTGTCCTTGGGCAGCTTGTAGACGCCGGTCAGCAGTTCCCAGGCGTATTGAATCGCGTCGCGCTTGAAATAATCGCCGAACGAGAAATTACCCAGCATTTCGAAAAAGGTATGGTGGCGCGCGGTATAACCAACGTTTTCCAGATCATTGTGTTTGCCGCCGGCGCGCAGGCTGCGCTGCGAAGTGGTCGCGCGCTTGTAGGGGCGGTTTTCCTGCCCGAGGAAGACGTCCTTGAACTGCACCATGCCCGAGTTGGTAAACAGCAGGGTCGGGTCATTGCCCGGCACCAGCGGGCTCGAAGCCACAACGGTGTGACCCTTGGATTCGAAATACTTCAGGAATTTGTCGCGGATTTCCGCGGATTTCATGCGGATGCGCCAGTAGGTTTACGTAAGGCGCAGATTTAAAACCAGTTTTGCCGTTGCATTCCGCACTGCAGCGACTGCAGCCCGTAAACCCGCGGATATCCGCCATTCCGGACCTTATCCGGGGCGGGCGCCCCGGTTTTGTGGCTTCGCTCAGACCGCCATCAGCATCACGGTAATGGCCATCGCACCGTAAAACACGCACTGATCGCGGTATTCGAGGGCCTTTTCCACCAACATCATCATCATGATCATGATTCGTCTCCGGTTTCCGTTTCTGTTCCTGCTTCCGTTCCTGCTTCTATTCCCATCTCGCCGCGGCTTAATGACCGCAGCAGTTTGGTAATTACTTCACCGCTGAAACCCCTGCCCATCAGAAAGCGGGCCTGTTTCGCCCGGTCCGCGGCGTTCACTGCCGGTTCGCGGAATTTTCTGCGCCATACCGCCAGCGCGTTCTCCAGCTCACCTTCCTTCAGCGTCGCCAGCGTGCTGCTGACCAGTTCTGCCGGCACGCCCTTGGCTTCAAGGTCCCGCCGGATGCGCGCCGGGCCATATCGCCCGCGCCGCGCATGCACCATCTGCTCCGCCGCGCGCGTTTCGGATAACCAGCCGCGCTGCGAAAAGTCATCAAGGATCTGAGTCACTTCATCTTCGGACTCAGCGTGCGGCGCAAGTAGCCGGCTCAATTCCTGCCGGGTGTACTCGCGCCGCGCCAAGTGCCTAAGTGCACGGACCCTGAGACTGGGTTCTTTACTGTCCTGCATGCCGCCAGCCCTGCTGTGGATTCCGGTGGACCGGCGGGGTCGTTGTTATTACTGTCCGACGGCTTTTTTCTTGGCCGGATCGGACTCGACCACTTCCAGCGGGGCCTTTTCCTTCTTCACCACCACCTGCGGTCCGCCGTTGATGCCGAGCACCGTGCGGATCTTGGCTTCGATCTCGTCAGCAATCTGGGGGTTTTCCTTCAGGTAATCGCGGGTGTTGTCCTTGCCCTGGCCAATGCGGTCCTTGCCGTAGGAATACCAAGCGCCGGACTTCTCGATGATGTTGTTGGCCACGCCCAATTCGATGATCTCGCCTTCGCGCGAAATGCCTTCGCCGTAAAGGATGTCGAATTCAGCCTGCCGGAAGGGCGGCGCTACCTTGTTCTTGACGATCTTGGCGCGGGTCTCGGAACCGATGACCTCCTCGCCCTTCTTGATCGAACCGATGCGGCGGATGTCGATACGCACCGAGGCGTAGAACTTCAGCGCGTTGCCGCCAGTCGTGGTTTCGGGGTTGCCGAACATCACGCCGATCTTCATGCGGATCTGGTTGATGAAAATCACCAGCGTGTTCGAACGCTTGATATTGGCAGTCAGCTTGCGCAGCGCCTGCGACATCAGACGCGCCTGCAGACCCATCTGCGGCTCGCCCATTTCGCCTTCGATCTCCGCGCGGGGTACCAGCGCCGCCACCGAGTCGATCACCACCACGTCGACCGAACCCGAACGCACCAGCATGTCGGCGATTTCCAGAGCCTGCTCGCCGTTGTCCGGCTGCGAGATGATCAGCTCATCCACTTTCACGCCCAGCTTGCCGGCGTATTGCGGGTCGAGCGCGTGTTCCGCATCGATGAACGCCGCCGATCCGCCGAGTTTCTGCATCTGCGCGATCACCGACAGCGTCAGCGTGGTTTTGCCCGACGATTCCGGACCGTAGATTTCAACCACGCGGCCGCGCGGCAGGCCGCCGATGCCGAGACCGATGTCGAGACCCAGCGAACCCGTCGACACGGCCTGAATGTCCTTGGCGATGTCCGACTCGCCCATGCGCATGACCGAGCCTTTGCCGAATTGTTTT
>JBIIZE010000242.1:0-4063 GCA_044346435.1 Burkholderiales bacterium | reverse complement strand
CACCGTCATGACGGCGCGCCGATAAAACACCGCGCAGTCGAAGAGTAAAACCGCCTCACTGAATCACGACTCCCGTACGCCATGAACCTGATCGCCAAGCTGCTGCCTGCTTCGAACATCCTGCTGGATACCGACCTGACCAGCAAAAAACGGGTTTTTGAGCAGGCCGGCCTGCTGTTCGAAAACAACCAGCAGGTCGCACGTAACGTGGTGTTCGACAGCCTGTTCGCCCGGGAAAAGCTCGGGTCGACCGGGCTGGGTCAGGGTGTCGCAATTCCGCACGGCCGCATCAAGGGACTCAAGGCGGCTGCGGGCGCCATCATCCGCATGCAGAACCCGATCCCGTTTGATGCTCCGGACGGTCAGAATGTGCGACTGGCATTTGTGCTGCTGGTGCCGGAACGCGCCACCGACGAACACCTGCAGATCCTCTCGGAACTGGCGCAGATGTTCTGCGACAAGCCCTTCCGCGAAAAACTGTTCACCGCAGCAACAACCGATGATTTCCTCCAGCTGATCACACAATGGGAACCCAATGCCGCAGGTCAGCATAGCCCGGCTGTTTGACGACACCCGCGAGAAACTGCAGCTGACGTGGGTTGCAGGCCGCGACGGCGCAGACAAGGGTATCGACAGTGAACTGACCAAGGATTCATCGAAGGGACTGGTCGGCCACCTCAATTTCATCCATCCCAACCTGATCCAGGTGCTGGGGCAATCCGAAGTCAACCATCTCAATAATCTCGACGCAATGGAGTGTCGCGAACTGCTGAAACGCACGGCCACCCGCGAACTCGCCTGCTTCATCGTCGCCGGTGCCGACGGCATCCCGCCTGCACTGTTCGAAGCGGCTGAAGCCACTCACACACCGCTGTTTTCATCGCCGATCGCCAGCGTCGAACTGATGTGGATCATGCGCCCGCACCTCGCGCGTGCGCTGGCCGATTCGACAACCGTGCATGGCGTATTCCTTGATGTGCTCGGCGTCGGCGTGCTGATCACCGGCGACTCCGGTGTCGGCAAAAGCGAACTGGCGCTGGAACTGATCAGTCGCGGCAGCGGCCTGATTGCGGACGACGTCGTTGAACTCTACCGAGTCGGGCCGGAAAGCGTCGAAGGCCGTTGCCCTGCACTTCTTCGCGACTTTCTGGAAGTGCGTGGGCTGGGAGTACTCAACATCCGCACGATATTCGGCGAAGCCGCGCTGCGCCCGCGTAAAAACGTCAAGATCGTCGTCCATCTCGAAAAACCCTCGGGCTCCGACCCGACTTACCTCGACCGGCTGCCGCTGAAACCCGGCACTGAATCACTGATGGACGTCGAGATCCGCAAGGTCACGATTCCTGTGGCAGCCGGCCGCAACCTCGCCGTGCTGACCGAAGCCGCCGTGCGCAACCATGTGCTCCAGATGCGCGGCATCGACAGCACGCGGGAGTTCGTCGAACGCCAGGCGCAGGCCATGCACAATCGCGACGACTGACCGGCACTGACGCGATGCAACTGATCCTGATCACGGGACTATCCGGCTCCGGCAAAAGCGTGGCACTGGCGGTTATGGAGGATGCGGGTTTCTACTGCGTCGACAACCTGCCGGTAAACCTGGTCGGCACCCTGGTCGATACGCTGCGAGCCTCCGGCACTGAACGCGTCGCGCTGACCATTGACGTGCGCACCGGCGAGACCATTACCGAACTGCCCGATCTGGTGACGCGCCTGCGTAAGGACGGCGTCGAAGTGCGGGTGATGTTCCTCGAAGCCAAATCGGAAACGCTGATCAAGCGCTACTCCGAGACCCGGCGTCGTCACCCGCTTTCCGCCACCGGGCTGACATTGCCGGAATGCATCGCCCGCGAAAAAGAGCTGGTCGCCGGCATCTCCGACATGGCTCACCACATCGACACCAGCGACCTCGCCCCCAACACGCTGCGCAGCTGGATCAAGGATTTTGCCGCTGCGCCGGTCGCCGGACTCACGCTGCTGTTCGAATCCTTCGGCTTCAAGCACGGCATTCCGCTGGACGCGGATTTTGTCTTCGACGTGCGTTGCCTGCCCAACCCCCATTACGATCTGCAACTGCGCCCGCTGACCGGATGCGACGAACCGGTTGCCGCATTCCTGCGCGCCACACCCGATGCAATGCGCATGCTGGAAGACATCAGCCGTTTCATCAACGACTGGCTGCCGGCCTTCGAACGTGACAACCGCAGTTATCTGACAGTGGCCATCGGCTGCACCGGTGGCCGGCACCGCTCGGTATTTTTTGTCGAAACGCTGTCCGCACGCTTCCGCGACCGCACCCGCACGCTCGCCCGCCACCGCGAACTCGGGGCATGACAGACATGCGCGAAGTACCGCTGTTTCCGCTGGGCACGGTGCTGTTTCCGGGCGGCCTGCTGCCGCTGAAAGTTTTCGAGCAGCGTTATGTCGACATGACCAAGGCCTGCCTGCGCGACAACACACCTTTCGGCGTCTGCCTGATCCGCGAAGGTCAGGAAATCGGTCAGCCGGCAACGCCACAGTCCGTGGGCTGCCTCGCCACCATCGAACAGTGGGATGTGCCCCATCCCAACCTGTTCGCGCTGCTGGCGCGCGGCGGCGAACGCTTTCGCATCCTCGACACAACCGTCAACAGCAGCGGACTGATCATTGGCAAAATTGAAATGCTGCCCCAGGCCACAGCAGCCGGCGAAATGGATCAGGCCTGCGAAGAAGTCTTGCGACTGGCGATCAAACGCGCCGGCGCCGACAGCGTGCCCGGCCCCATCCAGCTCGACAATCCGGTGTGGGTCAGCTACCGGCTCGCCGAAATCCTGCCCATCACGCCGCAGGAAAAGCAGACGCTGCTGGAAATGGACGACACTGACGCGCGCATGGCCCGGCTGCGGGAATTGCTGCTGACCCACGGCATCATCGAAAAAATAAATAAAAACAAATAGTTATAAACCGCCCGCGAATGAGGGGAAGGTCAAGCCTTGCGGGACAGTGCAGCCAGCTGTTCCAGGATATCGCGCACCGGCGTCGGAATCGCCGCGCCAATGGCTTCGTCGACCGACAACCAGATCAGGCCAGGCTCGGAAACGCGTGACGGCCAGCTTTTTACCAGCGCCGGTTGAGGAAGGATATCCAGGTGGTAATGCGTAAAACCATGCGCAATTACCGGCAGCGCCTCGCGCAATTCAACGCTCGCGCCATAACGCTGCGCACAGACCACGGCGGCATCGGCATCGGCATCCGTTTCCGGAAAACACCACAGGCCGCCCCAGATACCGGATGACGGCCGTTTTTCCAGCATCACTTCACCCGCGCGCTGCAGCACCAGCATCTGCGTGCGCCGCTGCGGCAGCGCCTTGCGCGGTTTGCGTGTCGGCAGTTCGGCCGTACGGCCGGTTTTATGTGCGATACAGAGCGCCTGCACCGGACATTCCATGCAGCGCGGATTACGCCGCGCACAGACCGTCGCGCCAAGATCCATCAGGCCCTGGGTGTAGGCGCGCAAACCTGTTTTCGGCAGCAGCAGTTCAGCCTGCACCCACAACTGCGCTGCGACTGCGCTTTCACCGGGATATCCGGCGATGCCGCGCACGCGGGTCAGCACACGTTTGACGTTGCCGTCGAGAATCGCGCCCCGCTTTCCGAACGCAAACACCAGGATCGCTGCCGCGGTTGATCGACCGATGCCCGGCAGCGCCATCACTTCGTCCATCGTCTGCGGAAACTTTCCGCCGTGCTCCGCGACCATCACCTGCGCAGCACGGTGCAGATTGCGCGCACGTGAGTAGTAACCCAGACCGCTCCACAGGGCGAGCACATCATCGGCGGGAGCAGCCGCAAGTGCAGCGATGTTCGGGAATTGCTCAAGGAACCGTTTGTAATACGGAATTACCGCGGCAACCTGGGTTTGCTGCAGCATGATCTCGGACAGCCACACCGCATAGGCATCGCGCGTCTGCTGCCAAGGCAAGTCGTGGCGGCCATGCTTTTTTTGCCAGGCTATCAGTGCCGGCGCAAAGTCCCGTACCGCCATCTTGATGGCTTCGCGAGACTCCAGGGTTGATGAGATGTC
>JBIIZE010000241.1:0-4068 GCA_044346435.1 Burkholderiales bacterium | reverse complement strand
CGGCAAAAAATCAACATCCATGTGAAGGGCAAGGAATACGAACCCAAGGCGCATGCGCCGGGCGTCGGCACACTGGATTTCTGTTTTATTGCTTCAGTGCCGCTGGAGCGGGTGATCGAAAGCCTGAATAAACACCAGGTCACGATCATCGAAGGCCCATGCACCAAGACCGGTGCAATGGGTGAGATCCGTTCGGTTTATTTCCGCGATCCCGATCTCAATCTGGTTGAAGTCTCGGAATACCTCTGAGCTGGGCGGCGCTTACTGGTCGTCGGCGTCCGGCACCAGTTTCAGCGCGTTGCCGCGTGTGCTTTCGCGGAAGCGTTTGCGTTCGAACAGTTTCTTCTGCGCTTCCGGCGGCAGGTCGGTGATGCGGATCACATTGCGGCTGATCAATACATCCACAAGATCTTCCAGCACCCGTACCAGACTGGCGTCGAGGCTGCTGAAGGCGCCCTGCGCGGCGCCGCCGGCCTGCAGGAAGGTCAGCACGTCGGGATGATCGGCGGGCAGGGCTTCGCTGCCGTGGGTCATTTCACGGTAAAGGCTTTCGATCTGACCTTCGGGGTTGCGTTTGGCGTAGAGCATATGGCGCCTGATTCTTAAGGTGCTATGACGTAATAACGGCCGGAATCAATAAAGCTTTAGGGGACATTGTAATCCCGCGTGGCTCACGGGGCAGCTTCGCCCCGCAACGCACGCAGAATTTATCCTTGCTGCCGACGGGCTGGTTGCACTCGTGGCAGCGGCGCAGCTCGCAGTAACGCATCCGAACCGGCATCAGGACCGCAGCAGCTTGTCCTCAAACCAGTTCCACATCTCCGCGACGCCAAGCGTCAGGTAATCGCGCTGGCAGTGCTGCGCGCCGCCTTCTTCGGCGGTGAACACGCGTAGCGTCTTGTCGGGAGAACCGGAGGCGTTGTACAGCGCCTGGGCGTCGGCCAGCGGTACCTGCTCGTCTTCCGCGCCGTGCACGATCAGGAAGGGGCATTTCATTTTCTGAACCACGCCGTCGAGCTTGAAAGGTTCAAGTTTTTTCAGCGCCTCGTCCAGCGTATCGACGCCGAGAATCCAGGTGATGTGGTGGCCGGGCACCGACAGCGAGGTCTTGAATTTCGCGTCGATGCGTTTTTTCCAGGTCGCGTGGTAATCCCAGATCGCACCCCAGGCGATGCAAGCGGCGAAACGCGGTTCCATCGACGCCATGCGCGGCGCGTAATAACCGCCGAGGCTGATCGCAACCACGCCGATTTTTTTGGCGTTCACGTCGTCACGTTTCTCCAGCCAGTCGACGCAGGCCGAACCGGCGATTTCGTAGTCGTGGCGCAGGTACTGGCCACGGAAGCGGATCGCTTCACCGGTGCCCGGGCCGTCCATCACCAGCACCGAAATGCCGCGTTTGATCAGGTCGGGTACGCCACGCACGTACTGAATTTCCTTGGTGACATCGAGGCCGTCGAAATACACCACGCAGGGCGACTTTTTGGATTTGGCGTTCTGCGCATGCACGAAATAACCGGGGATGGGGCCTGCTGCGGTCGGGATTTCGACGATCTCGATCTTGACGTCAGTCAGCGCGACATGGCGGTGGAAACAGTCGACGCCTTTTTTGTAGGCGGCGAGTGCAATGTCGTCCTTCGGTGTGCGAAAACGCTCGGCCATCTGGTAGTAGTTGCAGGCGCGCAGATAGGCGTGGGCGGCGGAAGTCGCATGTTTGGACGCTTCAAAACGCTCGGCATGTCCGCGCACCTTGTCAGCGACACTGACGCAGGCGTTGAACCACGCATCATCGTCTTCCGGGTCCTTGTCCTTCAGTTGCACGCCGATCTTGTGCAGCTCGCTGATTTCCGAGCCGCCGTACGGTGCGGAACTCATCATGTTGATGAATGCCGACGACCACCGGTAGTTGCCGGGGAAGTACATGAAGTAGGTGGATTCCTTCTTTGCAGTCATGACGGTTCCTGTTCCTTTTTTATTGTTTCGGGATGTTGGCGACGCGGGCGATTTTTGCCCATTTTTCGGTTTCGGCCTTGATGAAGTCGGCGTATGCGGTGGTGGTGATGCCGCTGGCTTCATGGCCCTGACCGGAATACAGAGCTTTAGCTTCCGGTGTGGCGAGCTGTTTCGAGACCACCTCGGCGATGCGGTTGACCACTGCAGCAGGTGTGCCGGCCGGTGCCAGCACGCCGTTCCAGTTATAACTTTCAAAATCCTTGATGCCCTGTTCGGCGATGGTCGGCACATTGGGCAGCAGGGGGGAGCGTTCCCGCGACGTGGCGCCGAGGCAGCGCAGCTTGCCGGCGTTGACATGTGGCGTGGCGATGGCGAACTGGTTGATCGCCAGTTCGATGTTGCCGGCGATCAGGTCGATGGTGTATTGCGCGGCACCCTTGTACGGGATGTGGTTGAGTTTGACGCCGGCCTGGAAGGCAAACAGTTCCGTGGCGAAATGACCGACGGTACCGACACCGGGCGAGCCATAGTTGATCTTGCCGGGCTGTGCCTTGGCCAGCGCGACGAATTCCTTGACGTTGCGCGCGGGCAGGCTCGGGTGCAGGCAGACACAGCTGGCGCTGCGTGCGATCAGCACGATGGGCACCAGATCGCGCAGCGTGTCGTAAGGCATGGCATTGCGGACGCTGGGCGCGATGGTCAGCGGGCCCGGGTTGCCGGCGAGCAGGGTATAACCGTCGGGCGCGCTTTTGACCACGGCTTCAGTGCCCGGTACGCCGCCGGCGCCCGGGCGGTTGTCGACGATAAATTGCTGGCCGGTTGCTGCGGTGAGCTGCTGCGCAGCCCATCGCGCCTGATTGTCGGTGGGGCCGGCGGGCACGAAGGGCACGACGATGCGCACCGGTTTTGACGGATAACTTTGCGCTGCGGCCGGGGTTGCGAATACGGCCGATGCCAGAACGCAGAACAGGGTTGCGGTTTTCATGGGCTCCTCCCAAGGTTGCATGTCACATGGTGAACGCCCGTCCGGCGAACACTGCGCACGCTTGTTGCCGCACCTTAGTTAGCCGTCACGACCCTGTCAATCTTCCCGGCGGCATCTGCTAAAATCACAGGCTTTCGCATCGTCTTTCAACTGGGGGAAACAATGGCCGCAAAATTGAAAAAGTCCGCAAAGCGGAAGTACACCGACATCCTGTTTGAAGTGAAGGATCAGGTGGCCTGGATCACCATCAATCGCGAGAAAGTGCTCAACGCCTTCCGCGAGCAGACCCTCGATGAAATGATCGACGCGCTGAAATCGACCCGCGAAGACCCGTCCATTGTCTGCGCCGTGATCACCGGCAAGGGCAACAAGTCCTTCTCCGCCGGCGGCGATTTTTATGCGATGAAACGCCTGAACTTCACCAACGCCTATATGTGGAACGACCGCATGCTCGGCCTGGCGATGACCATCCGCGGCCTGCCGATCCCGGTAATCGCCATGGTCAACGGCTGGTGCATGGGTGGCGGACACGAACTGGCGCTGTGGTGCGACCTGGTGATCGCTTCCGAAAACGCCGTGCTCGGCCAGACCGGCGCGAAAGTCGGCGCTTGCCCGACCGTCGGCGCGACCCAGTACATCCCGCGCATCATCGGTGAGCGTCTGGCTCGCGAAATGATTTTCTGCGCCCGCCGTTTCCCGGCGAAGGAAGCCGTCGAAGTCGGCCTGATCAACAAGTGCGTGCCGCAGAAGGACCTGCTGAAGGAAACGCTGAAGTGGTGCGAAACCATGAAGGGCCACAGCGCGCTGACCATCCGCATGACCAAGAAGTCGCTGAACTTCGAATCCGACAACCTGTATTCGTCCTGGCAGCAGGGCATGGAGTTGCTGGCGCATGTCTGGGGTTCGCCCGAAGCGAATGAAGGCATGGACGCTTTCCTCGCCGGCCGCAAGCCGAACTTCCAGAAATTCCGCATGCAGGCGAAGAAGGAGTTGGAGAAATATGTCGATGGATTCGAGCGTGACCTCAACGCGCCGCCGTCGATGCGCAAGAAGCGGTAATAGGTAACTGGTGATTGGTAATTGGTGCGGGAACTGGCGCGGGCCCTTTCCAGTTACCAGTCACCAATCAC
>JBIIZE010000240.1:0-4071 GCA_044346435.1 Burkholderiales bacterium | reverse complement strand
GCGCAGGCCGACGGCACGTTTACCGGTCAACCCTGGGAAACACGGGCGGCGCGTGACCGGATTGCCATCGATGCGCTGCCAGCGGACGCAAAAACAGCACTGCAGGCCTTCCGCGAAGTACAACGTCACCGCCCCTGGGCCAGCCTGACCCTCGTCAGCGAAGACGCCATCACGAACAGTCGAATTGCCGACCTCTCCCTGCAGAACGTCCGCATTCCCGCAGACGGAAATTCGCAGACACTGAGCAATGCTCAAAAACTCGGTGAAACAGCCGGCCGCCGTTCGGGCCTGTGGCTGACCGGCGAAAATCCGCCGGCCGCACAGACTCTCCGAGACACCATTCGACGCTACCAGCAACTGGGCGGCACGACGCTGGGCTGGTGCCCGGATTCTCCGGTCTCCGACTTGCCGGCCGCAGGCGACATCGCCGCGGATGTTTCGGCTTCCACCTTTCCGGTGAGTTTCTGAAATGACGCCGGACTGGCTTGCCATCTCACAGGGCATTTCGGCATTCTGCTTCGGCTACCCCTTTGTAATGGCCTGGTACTGGATGTCCGGCGGCGTCCTGTTCCGGCTGCTGCGCGAGCGTCATGAACCCCTGCCGGACGCGCCACCGGTACTCCACGAATACCCGCTGGTTTCGATTCTGCTGCCCTGTTTCAACGAGGAAGATCAGGCTGCCGAAACCTTTGCTGCGCTGGCTGCACTCCAGTATCCGAATTTCGAGATCATCGCCATCAACGACGGCTCGAAGGACAAGACCGCGGCCATTCTCGATGAACTGGAAAAGCGCATGCCGCAGTTGCGCGTGGTGCATCTGGCACAAAACCAGGGTAAATCAACGGCATTAAATGTCGGAGCCCTGGTCGCCGCCGGAGAAATACTGGTCGGCATTGATGGCGACGCCCTGCTGGACCCTCATGCATTGACCTGGTTCGTGAGACGCTTCCAGTCAGACCCCGCCATCGGTGCACTGACCGGCAATCCGCGCATCCGCAACCGCGGTTCCGTACTGGGCCGATTGCAGGTCGGTGAATTCTCTTCCGTGGTGGGCTTGATCAAGCGCGCACAAAGCACCTACGGCACGCTGTTTACGGTATCCGGCGTCATTTGCGCCTTCCGTAAACGGGCACTGCAGGATGCCGGCTGGTGGTCTGCCGCCGCTCTGACAGACGATGTTGATGTCACCTGGCGCATCCAGCTTGCCGGCTGGCGCGTGACTTTCGAGCCCAAGGCACTGTGCTGGATCCTGATGCCTGAAACGCTGAAGGGTCTTTGGCGGCAGCGGTTGCGCTGGGCCGAGGGCGGCGTGCAGTCGGTACTGGAGGCAACACCGGTAATGTTCCGTTCAAGGCGCTGGCGTCTGCTGCCGATCTGGGCCAACTACCTGATCAGCGTGGCCTGGGCTTACTCGATGCTTCTGGGGTTGCTGATGTGGATTGTGTCATCCCTGCTGCCCCTCAATACCGGGGGTCCGCTCGGATTCGGCCTGATGCCGCAATGGTGGGGCACCGTGCTGGCAATGACTTATATCTTGCAAAGCTGCATCAGCGTGATGGTCGATAGCCGGTTTGAAAAAGGGCTGGGCGCCTCGATCTTCTGGGTTATCTGGTATCCGCTGGTATTCTGGCTGCTGCAGACGGCGACCGCCGTACTGGCGCTGCCCCGGGCATTGATGCGCCCCCGCCACGCCCGCGGCACCTGGGTCAGTCCGGACCGGGGGTTGCGATGATCGAACTCAAGCCGCAGGAGAAATGGCCGCCACTGGTCGGCGCGGACAATATTCCGCCATTGATCCTGATTCGCGACACGACTCTGACCATGTGCGCATGGATGCTGCTCGCTTACCTGCTGCGCGACTTCATCCAACTGAGCTGGGATTACCTGAGCCATCCGATCTTCGAGCTGACGGCAACCACTGCACCGGACTGGCACGCCCTGTGGCTGAGACTGCGTCCTTATGCTGGTTATGGCGCAGTACTGATGGCATGGCTGCTGTTCTGGGGCATCACCAGCCGAAAGACACTGTCGGCAACAATACCCCAACCGCAACCGCCTGCACTGACACCAGAAGAGCACGCATCAACATTGAATCTGGATGCGCAGGACCTTCGCGCCTGGCAAACCGGACGCAACCAGATCGTTCATTTCGATCAAAAAGGCAGCATTACAAACGTCACCAACGGACCGATGCGGTGAAACCATTACACTTGCCATACAGGGACCCGAAATGGGCCCGGGGGAAACCATGAAAACGTTATTGCAGACACTGGCACTGATTTTGGCCCTTCTCCTGGGCCCGTGCATCGCGGCCTCGGCTGCGACCGAAGCCAACACCGAAGCACAAACTACAGCCGAAGTGCCGTTGGTGATATTCAACCGCACGGTCTTTGTGTTCAGAAGTCCGCTGCTGGGCCTGCCTCCCGAAAAACGCGCGGAACGCGCCGGCGCCACCCTCAGGGAACTGCTGCGGAGCGACGAATCGCACATGGTTTCAGTCAAATCCAATCCGGCCGGGCAGTTGATCATGGTCGGCGACACGCTGGCATTCATCATCACCAAAGCCGATCTCGATCCGCTGAAGGAAGAGACGCTGGAGAACGCCGCCAAAAAAACTGCAGAGAATCTGCAGACGATCATCGGCGAAACTCTGGAAGCCAGGAGTTTTGATTCCCTGCTGAAATCCGCCATCAAGACCGGCATAGCGACTGCTGTGTTCGCGGCCCTGCTGTGGCTCATGGCCGCACTCAGGAAATGGATTTCGATCAAACTCATCGGTGTCGCCGCACGAAAAGCCGATGCCCTAAAACTCGGCGACACCAGTCTCATCGAACGCAAGCATGTGGTGCGCATCCTGCTGAAAGCGCTGAACCTGCTGCGCTGGTTCATCGTGGCCATCCTCACCTACGAATGGCTGAGTTACCTGCTCTCGACCTTCCCCTACACCCGGCCATGGGGACTGCGGCTCAACGACTATTTGATCAATGTCATCCAGGGCATCGGCAGCAGCATCCTCGGCGCACTGCCCGGTCTCGGCGTGGCAATGGTCATTTTTGTGATCGCGCGCTTTGCGGTAGCCTTCCTCAGCGGCGTCCTTGAGCGCATGTCGAACAGTGAAACCGCGCTCAGCTGGCTCGGCCCTGACACCATGCCGACTACGCGGCGGCTGTTCAATTTTGCAATCTGGGTATTCGCGATTGCGATGGCCTACCCCTACCTTCCCGGCGCGCAAACCGAGGCCTTCAAGGGCATGTCGGTTTTGCTGGGCCTGATGGTATCCCTTGGCGCGTCGAGCATCGTCGGCCAGGGCGCAGCGGGGCTGATTCTCACCTATACCCGCACCATGCGGGCCGGCGAGTTTGTGCGCGTGGGCGATCACGAGGGCACCGTCACCCGCATGGGCATGTTCACTACTACCATTCGCACCGGTCTCGGTGAAGAGCTGACACTGCCGAACTCGATGATTACCGGAACCGTTACCAAAAACTATTCGCGTGCGGTACATGGACCGGGGTTCATTGTTGACACCGTGGTTACCATCGGTTACGACACACCCTGGCGACAGGTTGAAGCCATGCTGATTGAAGCCGCCCGTCGCACCACCGGCATACTCCACGCACCGGCGCCGCGGGTATTCCAGACCGCCCTTTCCGACTACTACCCCGAATACCGCCTGGTTGCACAAGCCATCCCCAGCGAACCGCGCCCGCGCGCTGAAATCATGAGCATGCTCCACGCCAACATCCAGGACGTGTTCAACGAGTACGGCGTACAGATCATGTCGCCGCACTACATGATGGATCCCGCCTCGGAGAAAGTCGTCAAACCGGAGGACTGGCACAAATCTCCGGCTAAACCGCCAAAAACATGAATACGTCCTCACCCACTTACTCCGCGGAGGAGGCGCTGGCGCGCCTCAAGGAAGGCAATGCGCGTTTCATTGCCGGGAAAGCCCGCTTCCAGACGGTGCAGAAAGACGTTCTCGCAGAACTGACAAAAGGCCAGCAACCCTACGCCACGATTCTCGGATGCAGCGACAGCCGGGTGCCGCCGGAACTGGTATTTGACGCC
>JBIIZE010000239.1:0-4092 GCA_044346435.1 Burkholderiales bacterium | reverse complement strand
AAAACTCCTCTCGTCGAGCAACGACAGTCTCATCTGATTGCCTGGTAATCACCATCTCGGTCTTGTAGAGGTTAAAGAATCGATTTTGTTGCTCCGGTTTTTTTAGTTTGAGCAAGTACTCTGCCGCAACCAAATTGTCAAAAATGACACGAGGCCTTTTTTCGTTAAAGTCATGCGTAAGTGGCCACTGGCCCGAGTAAATTGAAAACGCCAACGGCCCGGATGCCCGCAGCATGTATGTAGGCAGAGGCTGTACGGGAAATAGGGCTTGACCGGCAGTGTTGCACGCATAGGCGACCGCGCCAATACAGGCGAGGAAATAGCCAATCGGGATTGCAATTGCCAACCCCAACGTCATGTACTTGAGGAGCGGCTTTCCGAGTGATTGACCTAGAGTGCGGCCCGCAGAATAGGATACGACCAGATAGCTAACGATCAGCAAAGCCAGCACGGCCAAATACTTCAGCCCATCGAAGAACAAAAGTAATCCGAGGTCCTTCACGTCAGAACTCCCGAATTAAAGAGGGTGGGCTCGACTTTCCCGGAACCGGCTTGCTCATCCATAGATCGTCCGTCTTTGGGGCGGACCAAGCTAACTATTTGTTTCCGCATTTCAAAAGTATCGGGGTCATTTTTTGGTTGTAATCGACGGTACCCCCCATACTCCCCCCGTGGGTGCATTAACGGCGAATTTATTAAAGCACAAACCCGGCGCTGATGCCTTGAGGCCACATTTTGGTCGCTTGCCAAGTCGGCATCCCGCACTTAACCTGCGCCTGCGACGTCATCCGGCCCGCGGCGGATTCCAAATACAACAGCCGCTGGGGCGCTCGCCGTTTATTGCGGCAACCGGATTTTCAGGAGGAGGGAGCCATGACTGAAGCACAGCCACGACCCGGGGATGCGGCGGATGCTTCGCAACTGCCCTTCGCTGCGCCATTCCGCGAATTGAGCACCGACATGCCTTTCAACTGGCTGCGCAAGGGCTGGTCGGATTTCAGGCGCGCACCCCGACAGAGTCTGGGTTACGGCATCGTCATCGCCATCCTGTCCTGGATCGTCACCGGCATCGGGATCAAGGTCGGCAGTTACTGGTCGGCGCTGATCCTGCTTTCCGGTTTTGTTTTCGTTGCGCCGGTTATGGCGATGGGGCTGTACTCGATCAGCCGCCAGCTGGAGCGTGGCCAGCAGCCCTCCATCGCGCGCTGTCTGGTCGAAAAACGCAAGGCACTGGGCAATGTCATGGTCTTTGCGCTGGCACTGCTGGTGCTGTTCCTGGTGTGGGCGCGCGCCGGCTCCATGGTGCATGTATTTTTCCCGGACAGCGGCGCGCTGGATATGTGGAAGCTGGTGATGTTTCTCGCCATCGGCTCCGCCGTGGGTTCCATCTTTGCGCTGCTGACTTTTGTGTTCAGCGCGTTTTCATTGCCGATGATCTGCGACCGCCAGACCGATGCAGTGACGGCGATTGTCACCAGCGTCAATGCCGTGTTGCGCAACAAGCGGGTGATGATGGTGTGGGCGCTGCTGATCGTCGGCATGACGGCCATTGGCTTTGTCACGGCGCTGATCGGGCTTGCGGTGACGATCCCGGTGCTTGGCCATGCGACCTGGCATGCTTACCGGGAAACCATCGACGCCAGTGCATGGCCATCCAACGATGCCTAGTTCGTGTGACCGATAACAACGGGGCCTCACGGCCCCGTTTTTTTGGTGGGGCGGATCACGGCAGCCTGTTATGCTTCGCCCCGCGGCGCACTCTGCGCCTGTGCCGGCCCCGGCGTTTACCGGCGGAAAGCAGTGAATCCATGGAACACCCCCAGATTTTTTTACCCGAAGGCCAGGAACCGCCTTCTGCACGCTGGCATGCCGAAAACGGCGCTGCCGCACCCAAACGCGTGGTGATCGCGGACGACACGATGACCGCCGATACCGCGTTCCGTCTGGCTTCTGAAGGCGTCGGTCTGTTGTGGCGCAGCGATTTCCAGAACGCACGCCAGTTGCTGCAGGCGCTGATGCGCCGCGTCGACAAGCCGCGCAAGCCGAAACGCAAGCAGGCTGAGCCCGACACCACGCCCGGCGCGGCTTTTCATCGCCATCGCCAGATCCAGGCGCAACGCGCGCATACCCTGTCGATGCTGCTGATTCCGTTTGATGCCGATTACTCGATCCCGCTGGGTCGCGCGCCTGATGCGCGCGAAGCCTGCACGGAAGCCTGGGGTCCGGGCACCGAACCCTGTGTCGCGTCATTGCGCGAACTGCTGGGTCTGATCGGCGCCCATGAATGGCGCAAGAAGGGTGTGGAAGTCAAAGCGCTGACGGCGCGCATCCATCCGCATTACGGCGTGTTCGCGCCGATCCGCAGTGAGTATGTCGGGTTGGTGGCCGGCGCACCGCTGCCGGCGGAAACGCTGGCTTTTGATATCGGCACCGGCACCGGCGTGCTCGCGGCGATTCTTGCCAAGCGCGGCGTTGCCCGCGTCATTGCCACTGAAAACGATGCGCGCGCCATCGCCTGCGCCCGCGACAACATCCAGCGCCTGGGTTATGCCGACAAGGTGGAAGTGCTTGAGGCCGATCTGTTTCCGGAAGGTCGCGCACCGCTGATCATCTGCAACCCGCCGTGGATTCCGTCAACGCCCAGCGCG
Organism: Burkholderiales bacterium; assembly: GCA_044346435.1. Classification (GTDB taxonomy): domain Bacteria; phylum Pseudomonadota; class Gammaproteobacteria; order Burkholderiales; family SG8-41. Next base: position 1,444 of record JBIIZE010000239.1, on the reverse strand, counting down.
CCGATCGAACGTGCGGTCTACGATCAGGGCAGCCGCATGCTCAAAGGTTTCATCAACGGCCTTGCAGCGCATCTGGAACCGGGTGGCGAAGGCTGGCTGTTGTTGTCAGACATCGCCGAACACCTCGGCCTGCGCACGCGTGCGGAACTGCTGGCGATGTTCGAAGCCGCCGGGTTGCAGGTCATCGATACCAAGAATTCACGTCCGCAGCATCCGAAAGCCCGGGATCCGAATGATCCGCTGCATGCGGCACGTTCGGAGGAGATGACGACCCTGTGGCGTTTGGGCGCGCGCTGATGTACTGAGCCGGCCGCAGTGGCCGGCTTAATCCTGTTCGGGCTGCGACGCGACGCGCAGGATTCCGACCAGCGCCAGAATGCAGGCCAGTGCGGCGGCTGCGACAAACAGCAGCCCAAGCCCGATGGGATTCGGATTGGGGTCTGGCCACAACCCGACCTTCGCCAGAACGATCACGCTTAGCAGCGGCAGCGCACCGATGAGCAGCGTGACCGCACCCGCGCGTATCCAGCGTGAACGGAAATAGTGTTCACGCATCCCGCCGCTGAGCAGGATCCAGGCAGCCGGCGCGAGCGGCGGCACCGAAATCGCCAGAATGGCGGTGAGCGGCAGGCGCAGGGCGGATGGCGGGTCGTTTCGTTCCATGATCAGCGGCTATGGGTAAACGCAGCGGCTGGCGGCGCGGTCTTTACAAACGACGGCCGGGTTGCGAGCCGGTCGAACCAGTGCGCTAGTTTCGGGTGGCCCGTTCGCCATTGCATATCAAGATTCCGTGTTTCAAGTTCGAGACCGCAGGCCAGCATGATCTGCGCCAGATTCAGCGGGCCGTTCATCAAGTGGTGTTCGATCATCGATTCCCATAGTGCAGCCATTCGTTGGCAGCGCTGGTGTTCGTGCTCCAGCAGCGTGGGTGAGCGTTCTGCGAGCGGCCGCACCAGTTCGCGAATCCACACCGCCAGTCCATCGGTCATGCTGCGCGCCAGTGCTTCGAACCGGCGTGCCTCCCAGCCTTCATCACCCGGCGGCAGATCGAACAGCGGATGGCCATCCAGATGATCCAGCCAGGAGCAGATCAGTGACGATTCTTCCAGCGCCACACCATCGTCACGGATCAGGTAAGGCACACGCCCTGAGGGATTGATGCGGTAGTAGGGGCTGTCCGCATGCCGCGTTTTTGCATTGATGATGTCGACACGGTCTTCAAGCTGCTTTTCCAGGATGACGATGCGGACCATGCGCGCATAGGGTGAGCCCGGCGTGATGTACAGCTTCATGTGCGCTACCGTCATTCCGTAATTTCAGGCTCGACCAGTTTCGCCAGCTGTTCCAGCGATTCCTGCCAGCCGAGGTAACACATCTCCGTTGGAATCGCCGCGGGAATACCTTCCTGCACGACGTTGATTTCGGTGCCGCAGAGCACCGGATT
>JBIIZE010000443.1:0-4095 GCA_044346435.1 Burkholderiales bacterium | reverse complement strand
CTAGTGGAAAATTATAAATGTGAAAAAAGTCAAATTAATCTGTGGGTTACGCGCCACATCTAATGCAAAATCTTATTGCCTGTACCGGAAAAATACTGCACAGTAACGGTAACGCGGCTGCATTATAGGCGGATCAAACCGCAAAAGAAACGCGGCCAAAAAGCATTACTGAATAGACGCTTGCTGTTAATACTTAAAGTAAATTCTGGGGAGTTGGCCCTAATATCCTATGGCTAAAGGAAAATTCAGCCTTAACTTCGACGCCATCGAGGCTTTATTCAAGCCCAAGATGCCGCCGCTGATTGGCGCAGATATCAGTTCCTCGGCCGTCAAGATGGTCGAGATCGTCGATGCCGGCAAAGGCGCCTACCGTCTTGAGCGGTATGCCATTGAGCCGCTCCCTACGGAATCCGTGGTCGAGGGCAACATCAACAACCTCGATGCCGTTATTGAAGCTGTTAAACGTTGTCACAAGCGTCTTGGCAGCAATTTCAAAAATCTGGCGCTGGCCTTGCCCAATGCGGCGGTCATCAGCAAGAAAATTCTCGTTCCTGCCGGACAGTCCGATGACGACCTCGGAATGCAGGTGGAAACCGAAGCCAATCAGTACATTCCCTTTTCGCTGGATGAGGTCAACCTCGATTATCAGGTGGTCGGCCCTGCACCGAACAGCCCGGAAGACGTCGAAGTGCTGATCGCCGCCTCGCGCAAAGACAAGATCGAAGACCGTGTCGCCGTCGCCGAAGGCGCAGGACTTAAAGCCTTGGTCATGGATGTTGACCTTTTTGCGGCACAATCGGCTTTTGAACTGATTGAAGCCACCATGCCGGAGCGCGGTCGCGATCTCAACATCGCGGTCGTCGACATCGGTGCTTCGACAATGAACGTCAATGTCCTGCGCAATGACCAGTCGGTCTACATGCGCGAACAGCCATTTGGCGGCGGACAGTTGACCCAGGAAATACAGAACAAGTTCGGCCTTTCTGCCGAAGAAGCCGAAGCGGCAAAACGCGCCGGCGGGCTGCCTGAAAACTACGAGTCCGAGGTGCTGCTGCCTTTCCTCGACACTCTGGGTCTGGAGATTGCCCGCGGCATCCAGTTTTTCTTCTCTTCTACGCAATACAACAAGGTCGACCACATCGTTCTTTGCGGCGGTTGCGCTGCGATCCCCGGAATTGCCGAGGCGGTGACAAAACGTGCCCAGGTCGAAACCTCTGTGGCCAATCCGTTCGCAAACATGGGAATGTCAGCCCACATCCGGCGCAAAAGTCTGGAGCAGGACGCGCCCTCGCTGATGGTCGCCTGTGGCCTCGCGATGAGGAGATTCGACAAATGACCGCCCGCATCAATCTGCTGCCGCATCGCGAGATGCGGCGCAAGCAGCAACAGCAGCATTTCTTTGTCATGCTGGGTGTGGTCGTGGCCATGGGTGCCGCGATCTGGTTCAGCGTCCACACCTATCTGGACAGCGCTCTGACCAACCAGCAGGCGAGGAACAAATTCCTTGAAGACGAGATCGTCAAGATCGACAAGGAAATCGCCGAGATCAACAAGCTCAAGGAACAGATTGCAGCGTTGCTGAAGCGCAAGCAGGTGGTAGAAACGCTGCAGAGCAACAGGGCTGAAGTTGTGCATCTGCTGGATCAGCTGGTACGTCAGCTCCCTGACGGCATGTACCTGAAAACCATCAAGCAGCAGGGTACCAAAGTCACCATTTCCGGATACACGCAGTCACAGGCCCGTGTATCGACGCTGATGCGAAATCTTGAAGGTTCCCAGTATCTGCAACAAGCCAATCTGGTGGAAATCAAATCGGTGTCAACCGGCGGTCAACGACTTAACGAGTTCACGATGAACATCGAAGTCACCCGCGCCGTTGAGTCCGCCGACAAGAAAGCCGGGAAGAAGGGCTAAATCATGACTTTGGACGAACTCAAGAAACTAGATCCGAACAAGATCGGCAGCTGGCCGCTCCTGCCCAAACTAGGTGTCCTGCTGCTGCTGCTGATCGCACTGGTCGGGGCGAGCTACTGGTTTGACTGGCAGGATCAACTGGCCCAGATTGATGGCGAAAAAGCCAAGGAAGAGCAGCTCCGCACGACCTTTCTCGATAAAAAGAAACTGGCCATTGACCTGCCCGCCTACCGCAAACAGCTGGTGGACATCGAGTCGCAGTTTGGTGCTCTGCTCAAACAATTGCCGGGCAAATCCGAAATGGATGCGCTGCTGACCGACATCAACCAGGCCGGACTTGGTCGTGGCCTGCAATTTGAACTGTTCCGTCCGGCGGCTTCGGAAATCATGGGGGATTTCTACGCCGAATTGCCGATCACCGTAAAAGTTACCGGCAATTATCATGATCTGGGCGCCTTTGCCAGTGACATCGGCAGACTTTCCCGCATCGTAACGCTTAACGATATTTCGTTATCTGCCAGCAAAGATGGTTTGTCACTCGACGCTGTAGCAAAAACCTTCCGCTACCTCGATGACAGCGAACTGGCGGCAGCACGTAAAGCCGCGACCAAGCCCGCTGCGGGAGCGAAAAAATGAACGGCAGAACTTTAATGATCGTTTTGAGCTGTGCAGCGGCGTTGTCAGGCTGCACGGGTGAAGAGCATTCGGATCTGCGGCAGTTCGTCAAAGAATCAGACAAGCTTCCGGGTGGGCGCATTCAACCGCTGCCGGAAGTCAAACCGTACGAGCCTTTTGCCTACAACGCATACGACCTGACCGATCCGTTCAAACCGCGCAAGATCGAACCGCCCAAGTCGACCTCAAAGGGCGGCTTGCAACCGGATTTCAACCGCGCACGCGAAGCCTTGGAAGCGTTCCCGCTGGAAAATCTGAAAATGGTCGGAACGCTTCAGCAGAAGGACCAGGTATTCGCGCTGGTCAAGGCCCCTGACAGCGCGCTGTATCGCGTGAAATCAGGCAATTATCTGGGCCAGAACTTTGGACGCATCGTTGGCATCTCTGAAACGGATATCAAACTGAAGGAAATTGTTCAGGACAGCGGCGGCAACTGGGAAGAGAAAGAACAGGCGCTAATGCTGCAAGAACAGGGAGGCACTAAATGATCCAGCTTTTAAAATTAATGACTCGCGTTTCGAAACTGGCGGTGACGGCAGGTTTTGCCATTGCTGCTGCCACGGCCTATGCCCAGAACAGCATTGAAGCCGTCAACGTTTCGGCGCAACAGGGCGGCTCGACGCTCGTAAAAATCACGCTGAAAGGTGCTCCCGCAGGCACCCCGGCCAGCTTTGTAGTAAATAATCCCCCGCGTATCGCTTTCGATTTTCCGGGCACGACTAACGGCTCAGGTAAAACAACGCATGAAATCGGCGAAGGCGATGTTCGCAGAATCAATATTGTCCAGGCTGGTGACCGTTCGCGTTTGGTGCTCGAAACCTCACGCCAATTGGGTTACGACGCCAAGATCGAAGGCAACACGATTCTGGTCACGCTGGGAGGCGCTTCCACCGCGGGCTCAACAACACCGGCACCTGCTGCGCAGACTTTTGCCCAGGTTAAATCTGGGGACGGCAAGCATAGCCTCCGGGACGTCGATTTCCGTCGTGGTCGTACGGGAGAAGGAAGAATCATGGTCGACCTGTCCGACAGTCAGGTCGGCATTGATCTGCGCACTCAGGGCCGCTCACTGATCATCGATTTCGCCAATACTGCAGTTCCGAAAAACCTTGCCCGCCGTCTTGACGTCATTGATTTCGGCACCCCTGTTGAAAGCATAGAAACCTTTGCGCAAGGCAACGGTACCCGCATGGTCATCACGCCGCGCGGCGCCTGGGAACACTCCGCTTATCAGACGGACAACCGATTCATCGTTGAAGTCAAAAAGGTTGTCGATGACGGCAACCGGCTGGTTCAACCCGGATTTACCGGCGAAAAACTGTCCCTCAACTTCCAGAACGTCGAAGTTCGTGCCGTGTTGCAGGTCATCGCCGACTTTACCGGTCTTAATGTTATTACCAGCGACACCGTCGGAGGCAGTCTGACACTCCGGCTCAAAGATGTGCCTTGGGATCAGGCTCTGGATATCATCCTGCAGAGCAAAGGCCTCGATATGCGCAAGACCGG
>JBIIZE010000238.1:0-4124 GCA_044346435.1 Burkholderiales bacterium | reverse complement strand
CAGGCGGGAGATTTAACCCGATAATGCCAATCCCGCATGTCCCAAAACAACAAGGAGGAAATCATGCGTAAAAGTGCTGCATTACTGCTGTTGCCGTTTGCCGCGCTGATGACGGTGTCCCCTGCCGTTGTGGGGCAGAATTTTCCGGCCAAAACCGTTCGGGTCATCGTGCCGTGGCCGCCCGGAGGTTCCAACGACATCGTCTCCCGACTGGTGGCGCAGAAGCTCACTGAAAATGCCGGTCAGCAGTTCATCATCGACAACCGGGGTGGTGCTTCCGGCATTGTCGGCTCCGATCTGGTGGCGAAAAGTCCCGCCGACGGTTATACCTTCATGATCCATTCGACGACGCATGTGTCGAATCCGCATCTCTACAGCAAGATTCCTTACGACACGATGAAGGATTTTGTCGGCATCGCGCCGCTGGCGCGACAGGTCGGCATCCTCGTGGTGCATCCGTCATTGCCGGTGAGCTCGGTCAAGGAGTTTCTCGATCTGGGTCGCAAGCGTCCCAACCAGATCACTTATTCCTCGTCGGGCAATGGCAGTTTTGTCCATCTGGGCATGGCGCTGCTGGCCTCGATGAGCAACACCAAACTGGTGCATGTCCCGTATAAAGGCGGCGGCCCTGCGGCGGTGGCGATTTCTTCCGGTGAAGTGCAGGCGATGATGGCCACGGTGGGATCGGTGATTCCGCATATCAACGCCAAGCGTCTTCGCGCGATTGCAGTGACTTCCGACGAGCGGATCACGCAATATCCGAAGATCCAGACCATTGCTGAAGGCGGCGTCAAGGGCTACGAATTTACGGCGTGGATTGGCGCGCTGGGACCGGCCGGAATGCCCAAGCCCATTCTTGACCGCCTGAACAGCGAAATGCACAAGGCGCTGAAGGACAAAAATGTCGCGGAGAAACTCAGTTCGCAGACGCTGGACCCGATGTTCATGACGCCGGAACAGTTTGCGGTGCGCCTGAAATCGGATTACGACAAGTATGCCAAGGTCATCAAGGAGACCGGTGCGCGCATCGATTGAATCGATTGATGCGCTGCCGGTACTGGTGAATGACAAATCCCCGCCGCATGGCGGGGGAAATTTTGAGGAGATTGAATTGACTATCCGCAGAACACTATTGCTTTGCATCCCCGCGGTCATGGCCACGGGGATGCCTGCGGCCGTGCAGGCGCAGACTTACCCGGCAAAACCGGTGCGCGTGATCATTGCCTGGCCGCCGGGCGGGGCCAATGACATTGCCGGCCGCATTGTCGCGCAGAAGCTGACGGAAAACCTCGGTCAGCAGTTTGTCGTCGACAATCGTGGCGGCGCCTCCGGCATTGTCGGCGCTGACGTCGTGGCGAAAAGTGCACCTGACGGTTACACCATCCTCGTGCATTCGGCCGCGCATGTGTCCAATCCGCACCTCTACAGCAAGATTCCCTACGACACGCTGAAGGATTTCATCGGCATTTCGCCGCTGGGCCGTCAGGTCGGCATGCTCGTCGTGCATCCTTCGCTGCCGGTCAAAACGGTGAAGGAGTTGATTGACCTGAGCCGCAGGCAGCCCAATGCGATCACCTACGCATCGTCAGGATCCGGCAGCTTCGTTCATCTGGCCATGGCGCAGCTTAATGCGATGACGGGTACCAAGATGATCCACGTGCCGTATAAAGGTGGTGGACCCGCTGCTGTGGCGATTGCCTCGGGTGAAGTGCAGGCGATGACGGCGACCGTGGGGTCGGTGATTCCGCATGTCAACTCCAAGCGTTTGCGTCCGGTGGCAGTCACCTCGGAAGAACGTATTCCGCAGTTCCCGCAGGTGCCTGCGATCGCCGAAACCGTAAAAGGTTATGAGTTCACCGCCTGGGTTGGTGCGTTGGCGCCGGCCAATACGCCCAAACCCATCATTGATCGCCTGAATGCGGAAATTCAGAAAACGCTGAAGGACAAGGGCGTTGCCGAGAAGCTGACTTCGCAAACGCTGGATCCGATGTTCATGAGCCCGGAGCAGTTTGCGGCGCGTCTGAAATCGGATTATGAGAAATACGCCAAGGTCATCAAGCTTTCCGGCGCAAAAGCGGATTAAGTGTGCCAGCGGCCCCAAACGGGGCCGTTTTTTTGTTGTCTGTGTCAGCTGAATTGAACATAATCCGGCAAAGTCCGGAGGTTTAACGGACACCATTCCTGGAGGAGTCGTTGATGAAAAAATCGGTATTGGCTTTTGCTGCGCTTGGCATCCTTGCAGCACCGGCAGCAGTATTGGCTCAGGTGTACCCCGCAAAAACCGTACGTGTGGTGATTCCCTGGCCCGCCGGCGGATCGAATGACGTTGTCGGGCGTATCGTGATGCAGAAACTGTCCGAGGCGCTGGGTCAGCAGTTTGTGGTCGACAATCGCGGCGGGGCTGCCGGTTCAATCGGTGCGGATATCGTGGCGAAAGCGCCGGCCGACGGTTACACCCTGATGGTGCATTCCACCACCCATGTCGGTAACGCGCATCTTTACGGCAAAAAACTGACCTATGACACGGTGAAGGATTTTACCGGCATCGGCATGCTGTCGGCCCAGCCGGGTGTGCTGACCGTGCATCCTTCGCTGCCGGTCAAAACGCCGAAAGAATTCATTGCGCTGGCGAAATCCCGTCCGGGGCAGATCAACTATTCCTCGTCGGGCAACGGCAGCGCGCCGCATCTGCAGATGGCGCTGCTGATTTCGATGACGGGCATCGACATCACGCATGTCCCTTACAAGGGCGGCGCACCGCAGGTGACCGCACTGCTGGCCGGTGAAACCCAGGCATCCTTTGCCACGGTCGGAACGGTGATCAACCATATTCGCGGCGGCAAGCTGCGTCCGCTGGGACTGGGCTCGACCAAGCCCAGCAAGGCGCTGCCCAATGTGCCGACGCTGGCCGAGGCGGGGGTGCCGGGCTATGACATGAGTCCGTGGATCGGCGTATTTGCGCCGGCGGGCACGCCAAAGCCGGTCATCGACAAGCTCAATGCCGAGATCAACAAGGCGCTGGCGCTGCCGGACGTGGTCAAAAGCCTGGAGAACCAGGCCCTTGATGCGGCGCCCGGCACTGTCGACCAGTTCAACACGGCGCTGAAAGTCGATTATGAAAAATACGGCAAGCTGATCAAGCTGACGGGTGCCAAAATCGAGTAAGTTCAACACCGGATAAGGTTCAAGGATTCCGGGCAACCGGAAGCTTTTAAACCGGGAGCGCGGCGTGCCATGGTGGATGCGCCGGTTCCCGGTGTTTATTTTCAGGAGTGAATCAACATGGATTTAGGCATCAAGGGCGAGACCGCGCTGGTGGTCGGCGCCAGCGAGGGTATCGGTTACGAAAGCGCGAAGGGGCTGCTCGAAGAGGGCGTGAACGTGCTGATCTGTTCACGCAATGCGGAGAAGCTCAAGACCGCTGCCGCCCAACTCGAGAAAGCCACCGGTCGCGCTGTACGCTGGTTTGCCGCGGACGTCACCAAAAAGGAAGACGTGGCCGGCCTCAAGGGCTGGATTGCGAAAGAGGCGCCGGTGCTGGATATCCTGGTTTCCGCGGTCGGCGGCAGCCAGCGCGCCTTGTTTGAGGAACTCGATGACGATGCCTGGTATGCCAATTACGAATTCAACGTGATGGGCGCGGTCAGGACCATCCGCGCCGCGCTGGAGCCCTTGAAAAATTCAAAAACCGGCGGACGCATCGTCATCCTCGGCGCCGCCGGGCCGCGCATGCCGTATCCGCATCAACTGGTGTCCAATGTGCACAAGGCCGGTCTGATCGCGATGGTGAAAACACTGGGCGTTGAATTCCAGCCCTTCAATATCCGTGTCAATTCGGTATCGCCGGGACGGACCATGACCGGACTGTGGACTACCCGCATCGACAAACTGTCGAAGGAGCGGGGCGAGCCGGCGGAAAAAATCATCGATGAGTTTTCCCATGAAATTCCCATGGGCCGTTTCGGGCGCCCTGAGGAAATCGCGCCGATGGTGGTGTTTCTGGTGTCGCACAAGACCAGTTATGTCACCTGTCAGTCGATTCTCGTTGATGGCGGCATTGCCCGCGGCCTGATCTGATTTCGCTTTAATCGTCCGTATTATGGCGCGGGCCTTTTCCGGCCCGC
>JBIIZE010000237.1:0-4140 GCA_044346435.1 Burkholderiales bacterium | reverse complement strand
GTATGACAATCAGCGGTTCAAGATACCCGACACCCTTCGGGGCAGCAAGGCGCCTTGTCCTTCCGTCAAAGCCCCAGCGCGTCGGCGGCCAAAGCGCGCAGGTCCCTGGTCATCTGTTTGCGCACTGCGGCGTAAGCCGGCTTCTTTGCCACATTGATCAGTTCGTAGGGATCTTTTTCCAGGTCATACAGCTCATCGAGTTCACCGTTGCGCGCGCGATTGACCCAATGGATGTATTTGTAGCGGCCGGTACGGATCGCCCGAAAGCTCATGCCGACCAGCCAGGGATAGGCATTTTCCGCCCAGTATTCCACCAGGAAGGATTTACGCCAGCCGGCGCGTTTGCCGCGGATCAGCGGCAGCAGCGAGCGACCCTGGATATGCGCGCCGGGTTTGCCGCCGGCGATTTCGAGCAGCGTCGGGGCGATGTCCTGAAGAATCACCAGATCGCGCACCTCGGAGCCCGGCTTGATCGATTTCGGCCAGCGCACAATCAGCGGCGCGCGGATGCCCTCTTCGTAGGGGAACCGGCGCTCCGGCCCCAGACCGTGCTCACCGAAGAAATAGCCGTTGTCGCCGAGGAACAGGATCACCGTGTTGTCGAGTTCGCCGGTTTCCTCCAGCGTCTTGAACAACATGCCGACGCCTTCATCCACCGCTGCCATCATCGCCGCGCGCAGACGGATCTCCTCCTGCTTCCCGGAGTGAATCGCGTCATGCATGATTTTCGAGGCTTCGGTCTTGCGCAGTTCCACCGCCTCCGCCCACACCGGCTTGTGCTTGAGAAATTCGGTAGGCTTCTGCATGTTCGGTTTCTTCGGAAACACGCAGCCCTTGTACAGATTTTCGTGGCGCTTGGCCGGACGGTAGCCGTCCATTCTGAACGATCCGTCAGCGGCCTGCTCGGCATCAGGGTGCACGGCCTTGTGCGCGAACCACAGTGACCAGGGCTTGTCGGCATTTTTACCCTTGCGCCGGCTTTTGCTCTTGATCCAGTCCACCGCCATCGTATTCATGATGTCGGTGACATAACCCTTGTGCTGCACGTATTTGCCGTTCTCGTTGAGCTTGGGGTCGTAAAGACTGCCGTGACCGTCATAAGCCACCCAGAAGTCGTATCCCGGGCGCGGCTTGCCGTCGTTACCCATATGCCATTTGCCGATATGCGCCGTCTCGTAACCGAGGCGCTGCAGCTCAAGGTGGTAATTGGGCAAGCGGTGGCTGGCCATGTCGCGGGCAACGTTGTCGATGATGCCGTGGCGGCTGGCGTATTGGCCGGTCAGGATTGACGCGCGGTTCGGCGAACAGATCGAAGTAGTGTGGAAAGCGCGATCAAACTTCACGCCCTCATGGGCGATGCGGTCGATATGCGGCGTTTTCATGTAGGGGTGACCACCGGCGCCGAACTCGTCGAAACGCAAGTCATCGACCAGGATCAGCAGAATATTCGGCTTCTTCGGTTTATTCTTTTTCATGGGCATCCACTCCGCACGGTTGACGGCAATCAGACGAGATTCAACAGAAACGCCAGCATCAGCACAAGCGATACGCCGGCCGCGGCCGCGAGCAGCGTTTTCTGCCATTCGCGCCAGTCAAGAAACTCCATCATCAGCAGGCGCACGCCGCCGGCCATATGCGCGGACAGCAGCAGCACCAGGCCGGTTTCAGCAAATTTCACCAGCGGGTTTTGCGTCCATCCGAGAAAATGATCGAGTCCGGTCGCGCCATGAAAAGCCTGACCCAGTGCCCAGAAGTGCAGCGGCAGGAAAAAAGTCAGGAGCAGGCCTGATGCACGGTGGACGATGAAGGCCCAGTACGCCGGATGATTGCGCGCGCGGAAGTCGTTCTTCATCCCTGGCCTCCGCTGAACACCGCCATCACCGCACGCAGGCCCCACATCGCAAGGCTCAGGCCGACGATTGCCGAAAATACATTGGCACTCTGACCGCGCCAGTTGAAGGTTTCAGCAAGTATCGTGCGCAGTCCGATCGGCGCATGTACGGACACGGCGGCGACAAACACGGCATAGAACATGAACCAGCCGACATTGCCCTGCGTGCGTCCGAGGATCTCCGCGCCACTAAGGCCGCTGCGCACCGCATAGATCATCGTAATGAGATGCACGACAACACACACCGCGAGGACCATCGCGCTGATGCGTTGCGCGCCCCACAGCAGCACTTCGCTCCGCCGACTCATGCGCTGCAATCCTCTTCGCAGAATATATATAAGTTATTGTTTTTAAACATTTATTTATATCTCGCCGGACAAGGTCGCCGCCAGCACCGCACGTTTCAATCCGGCAATGCCGGCGGTCGGTGACAAGCCCTTGGGGCAACGCTCGGTGCAATTCAGATGTGTATGACAGGCATGGCAGCCGGCATCGCCGGCAACCGCAGCGAGGCGTTCGGCACGCTCGGTATCACGCACATCGTTGACCAGTGTCCACGCACGGTTGAGCGCTGCAGGTCCGAGATAATCCTTGTTCCAGGTCACCACATCGCAGGCGCTGTAACACACGCCGCAGCCGATGCATTCGATGCCGGCATCCACACGCTTGCGTTCTTTCGATTCCGGAGACACTTGCGCAAACGCCTCCTTGCGCGTGGTGCTGCCGGCAAAACGACCGCGCGCCTTCGCCCACTTGTCGAAGAACTCGCTCATGTCGGTAACCAGATCCTTGATCACCGGCAGGTTGCGCAATGGCGCGATTTCAACCTTGTTGTCATCGGCGACCTTGTCGACATGGGTGCGGCAGGTCCAGCGCGACACGCCGTTGACCGTCATCGCACAGGAGCCGCAGACACCGACGCGGCAGGCGAAACGATAGGACAGCGTCGGATCGCATTTGCGCTGCACGTAGGTGACCACATCGAGCACTGTCTGGCTTTCCTGCCGCGGCACCTCGAATTCCTGGAAGCCGCCGTTCTCTTTGCCGCGCCAGATTCTGACCTGAAGATTTTCCATAAGCAGTTTCCGAAAACCTCTTTTAGTGTGCGCCGCCGGTTGCTGCCGCCGTCACCGTCGGCGCAGGCAGGCACTGAATCATCACGTTGACACAAGCGGGTTTGCCGCTGGCCATCGCGCGCTGCAGCGCGGGTTGCAGCTCCGCGGCACGGGTTACCAGTTCGCCGTGACCGCCCAGCGCCGCGACCGCCAGATCATATCGCGTGCCGCCGGCGAGTTCGCAGCCGTGCGCGCGTTCCTTGCCGTAAGTGCGCAGTTGAATCTGGTGTTCGGCGTTCCAGCAGGAATCGTTGCCGACCACGACCACCATCGGCACACCTGAGCGCACCGCGGTATCAAACTCCATCAGGTGAAAGCCGAAAGCGCCATCGCCCATCACCGCAACTACCGGTGCTTTCGGTCGGGCCATGCGCGCCGCAAAGGCGAACGGCACACCGCTGCCGATGGAGCCGCCGGGGCCGTTGATAATGCGGGTCGGCGCGCTGATGCAGGCCTGCGCCCATTGACCGATTTCGCCGCCGTCGGCGACAAACACCGCATCCGCTGCACCCTTGAGCGCTTCCTGCACCGCGCGACCCAGTTCGACCGGATGTACCGGACCGGCATCGCCGCTGTTGATATCGCGCCACGCGGCGGGACGGAAAGCCACCGCAGCGGCCACTTCATCAAACCAGCCCTGCGCCGGCTTGCGCGACGCGCTTTTGATCAGCGCGCGCACGGCCGCCACCGAATCGGCCTGCGCCGACAGGGCCACACGCGGAGCGCCCAGATTTTTCACCGAACGCTGCATCACTTCGTTTTCGGGATCAATCACCACGATCTTGCAGTCCGCCGCCACCGCCGGCGTCTTGCCGAAGCGCAGCGTGAAATCGGGTTGCTTGCCGATCAACACCACCAGATCAGCCTTGGCCAGCACGCCGGCAAAAGCACCCAGAGAAGGATCATTGACGCCGCGCGGGCTTTCCATACACAACGCCGGAACACCAGTGGCATCGGCAAGCTGTTTCACCAGCGCTGAAACCGGTGCATGCGACATCACAGGACCCAGCAGAATCAGCGGACGCGCCGCCGAAGCAATCAAAGCCGCCAGTGCGACTGCCGTCTTGCTTTCCAGTGCGTGCTCCATCGGCATGAATTGCGCGGCGGTAGCCAGCGCACGCTCTCCGTCCACAA
>JBIIZE010000236.1:0-4141 GCA_044346435.1 Burkholderiales bacterium | reverse complement strand
GTCCATGTCCAGAGCTTTCGCCTGCGTCAGCACGCTCTCCAGCCCGGAAGCCGGCAGCGCGCCCGACTGCATGAACACAACGATCTCTTCGCGGAACAGCATGATGGTCGGGATCGAGCGGATGCCGAAATGGCCGGCCAGCGCCTGCTCGTCATCGGAGTTGACCTTGGCGAACACCACATCGGGATGCTGGGCAGCGGCAGCCTCGAATACAGGGGCGAAGCTTTTGCAGGGGCCGCACCACGGCGCCCAGAAATCGATGATCACCATTTTGTTGCCGGTGACCGTGGCTTCGAAATTTTCCTGCGTCAGTTCCAGAACAGCCATCATTACGCTCCGCAGTTTGTGAACCGCGATAATGGCATAAAACCGCCGGCCTCAGGCGCCGCCGCTGGCGCTCTCCGCGCTCTGCTGCAGCAGGTTCAGCAGCGCCGCTGCCTTGTCGAAAGTCTCCTGGTATTCGGCGTCGCGTTGCGAATCGGCAACGATGCCGCCGCCCGCCCAGAAGCGCACGATGCCGCGCGAATGCACCAGGGTGCGGATCGCGATGTTGGTGTCCATGTCGCCGTCGTAACCGATGTAACCGATGGCGCCGCAATACACACCGCGGCGGTGCGGCTCTAGTTCCTCGATGATCTGCATGGCGCGGGTTTTCGGCGCCCCGGTGATCGAACCACCGGGGAAGGCGCCGCGCAACAGGTCGATGGCATCGCGCCCTTCTGCCAGACGGCCGGTCACGGTACTGACCAGGTGATGCACGGTGGCAAAACTTTCCACTTCAAACAACCGCGGCACCTTCACCGAACCGATGGCGCAGTTTTTCGACAGGTCATTGCGCAGCAGGTCAACGATCATCAGGTTCTCGGCGCGGTCCTTCTCGCTCGCCAACAATTCGGCAATACGTTCGGCGTCGAGTTTGGCGTGCCCCGCGCGGGGCCGCGTGCCTTTGATCGGTTTGGTTTCCACCTGACCATTGGCCACGCGCAGGAACCGTTCGGGCGATGCCGAAAGAATCTGCGCATAGGGCGTATTCAGGTAGGCCGAGTACGGCGCCGGGTTGATCAGCCGCAGCCGCTGATACGCCAGCCAGGGATCGCCGCTGGCCTGCGCGGTGAAGCGCTGCGCCAGATTGACCTGATAACAGTCGCCGGCGCGGATGTAATCGAGAATGTGGTCGAAGGCGTGACCGTAACCTTTCGGCGTGAAATTTGACGTCACCGGTGATGTGACCCGGAAAGGTGCACGTTGCCGTTCCGGCGATGCCGCGGTAAACAGCCGCACCAGTCCATCCCATTTGCGATCGGTATCGGGATCACGCCCCTGCCCGACCAGCCAGGCACGCTGTTCCGAGTGATCGACCACGACGGCCCAGTCATAGATGCCGACGGCCATGTCCGGAATACGTTCGCTGTCACGCGCGCGCGCCGGCAGTCGCTCCAGGCGCCGCGCAAGGTCGTAACCGAAATAACCGATCGCGCCGCCGGAGAATGGCAACTCGCCACGGCAGGAAGAATCGATCGCAAGTTGATCATGCAGCAGTTCGAAGGGGTCGGCACGCGAGAGTTCACTGGTCTCGCCATGCACTTCGGTCAGACCGCCGCGCGTCACCAGACGCACATGCGGTTCGGCGGCGATGATGTCGTAACGCGCCTGCCCGGGATAGTGCAGCCCGCTGTCGAGAAACACCGCCCACGGCCGATCCGCCACGGCCTCGAACAGCGCAGCGCTGTCGGGGCGGTAGGGTAATTCGGTCATCAGCGGGATAGGCATAAAATTATCAATAAAAACAAATACTTATTGAACTGATTCGGTGCGCAGCCCTGATTTTCCCAGATTCCGCGGCGCGCCGTCACCGTGCCTGCAAATAATCCACCCTGTCTATGACCACTGAAATGGCGATCAAGTGCCGCAGAAGGTCTGATAACCGGCCGACTCGCCGGCCGGTGCGGGCTCCGCGTAAGCCGCGAATTCCATTTTTTCAACAAACGGCTGCTGCAATACCGTCAGCAGTTTTTCAAAGGGCGCGTAGTCACCGAGATCCACCGCAGCGGCCAGCGCCTCCTCAACACGATGATTGCGCGGAATGTAAACCGGATTCACTGCACGCATCGCCTGGGCGCGCTCAACAGGTGCAAGCGCTTCGGAGTTGATGCGCGTACGCCAGCGCGGCAGCCAGCCGTTTAACGCCGCGTCATCGGCATAGAGCTTGCGCAACCAGCCTTCACGCGAAGCATCAAGGGCTTCAGCAGCATCCGCGAGACGGCGGAAGGCTTGCGTGAAATCCACGCCCTGCCCTTCCATGCCCTTCAGGAAATCCTGCGCAAGCGCAAGATCATCCGACTCTTCGCGCGTCAATCCCAGCTTGAGACGCATGCCGCGCAGCCAGTAGTGTTCGTAACGCTGCTGGAAGACCTCAAGGATTTCCATCGCCTTCTGTACCGCAAGGTCCTGATCATCATTCTGCTCAGCCGCCAGCAAGGGCAGCAGCGCTTCGGCCAGTCGCGCCAGATTCCAGTTGGCGATTGGCGGCTGGTTGGCATAGGCATACCGGCCCTGTTCGTCTATGGAACTGAACACCGTCGCCGGATTGTAGTGATCCATGAACGCGCAAGGACCGTAGTCGATGGTCTCGCCCGACAGCGTCATGTTGTCGGTATTCATCACACCATGAATAAATCCCACGTTCATCCAGCGCGCGATCAACTCGGCCTGGCGCTCACAAACCGCGCGCAGCAGGCCAAGGTAAGGATCAGACTGCCCCTTGATCTCCGGATAGTGGCGCGCAATGACGTAGTCGGCCAGTTTGCCCAACATCGCATCATCGCCGCGCGCGGTGACAAACTGGAAGGTACCGACACGAATGTGACTTGCTGCCACCCGCGTCAATACGGCGCCGGGCAAATTACGTTCACGGCGCACGGTTTCACCGGTGGTCACTGCCGCCAGCGCCCGCGTGGTCGGGATGCCCAGCGCATGCATGGCCTCGCCGATGATGTATTCGCGCAACACAGGGCCCAGGGCAGCCTTGCCGTCGCCGCCGCGAGAAAACGGCGTGCGACCTGAACCCTTGAAAGCGATGTCGCGGCGTTTGCCGTGTTTGTCGATGACTTCTCCGAGCAACAGCGCGCGGCCGTCACCGAGTTGCGGCGAGAAGCCGCCGAACTGGTGGCCGGCATAGGCTTGGGCAATCGTTTTCGCACCCGCCGGCAACTGGTTTCCGGAAAAAAACAAAGCGCCTTCCGGCGTATCCAACAACTTTGCATTCAACCCCAACTCATCGGCAAGTGCGTGATTGAGCTTGATCAGCCGGGGCTCCGCAACTACCGCGGCTTGCCATGGCACATACAGCCCCTCGAGATCGCGGGCGTAGGAATTGTCGAAGGAAAACGCGGCAGCAGTCATGTCGGCAGTTTCAGTCAGAACACCACCACACTGCGGATCGATTCTCCGGAATGCATCAAGTCAAACCCCTTGTTAATGTCATCCAGTTTCAGCTTGTGCGTGATCAGATCATCGATATTGATCTTGCCGTCCATGTACCAGTCAACAATCTTCGGCACATCACGGCGGCCCTTTGCGCCGCCGAAAGCCGTGCCTTTCCACACACGACCGGTAACCAGCTGGAACGGCCGCGTCTTGATTTCCTGGCCCGCACCGGCGACACCGATGATCACTGACACGCCCCAACCCTTGTGGCAGCACTCCAGCGCCTGGCGCATGACATCGACATTGCCGATGCATTCAAAGCTGTAGTCGGCGCCACCCTTGGTCAGATTGACCAGGTAAGGCACCAATTCACCACCGATCTCTTTCGGATTGACGAAATGGGTCATGCCGAATTTCTCGGCAAGCGGCTTGCGCGCGTCATTCAAATCCACGCCGACGATCATGTTGGCACCGGCGAGCCGCGCACCCTGGATCACATTGAGGCCGATGCCGCCGAGACCGAACACCACGACATTGGCACCCGGCTCCACCTTGGCGGTGTTGATCACTGCGCCGATGCCGGTGGTGACGCCGCAGCCGATGTAGCAAACCTTGTCAAAAGGTGCGTCTTCGCGGATTTTGGCCAGCGCGATTTCCGGCACTACGGTGTAGTTGGCGAAGGTTGAGGTGCCCATGTAGTGAAACACCCTCTCGC
>JBIIZE010000010.1:0-15859 GCA_044346435.1 Burkholderiales bacterium | reverse complement strand
CTGGCGGTGCTGCATCCTTATCCCAAATTCCGCTACAAGATGTGGCACGAAAACGGCTGGGTTGCGGTAGCACGCTGGCTGCTCGATAACGGCATGCGTGTGGCACTGACCGGCAGTGCCGACCCTGCAGAACAAGCCTTTGTCGCAGCCATCGCACGGCAGTTGCCCGACTCCGTGATCAATGCCGCCGGACAGCTGACGCTCGGTGGCACGGCTGCGCTGATTGCGCGCGCGCAGTTTTACGTCGGCCCGGATACCGCAATCACGCATATCGCAGCCGCAACGGGTGTACCCACCATCGCCCTGTTCGGTCCCAGCGATCCGGTGAAATGGGGCCCCTGGCCCAAAGGACATCCGTCGGATCACAATCCCTGGCGGCGTCTCGGTGACCAGCGCGTCGGCAATGTGCAACTCGTGCAGGGCCGTGCAATGTGTGTGCCCTGCGGTCATGAAGGCTGCGCACGGCATCTCGACAGCAGCAGCGACTGCCTGCTGCATCTGCCCGCAACCACTATAATTAATTATTTAAAAACAATGGCTTATGCAAAACCCCGATAATTCTTACGTCCGCGCCTGTCCGGTCGGCTGTCAGGCAACGCTGGAAAATACAGCCATACATTTGCCGGAAGGCTTTCTGCGCCGCTGCACAGAATGCGGCCAACTGCTGAGCAGTGCCAGCGAGGCCCGATACACCGAGACCATGGCGCAGTTCAATGCCGCCGATTTCAACGCGCCCAAAGGTGGTGAGCTTGAACGTCGCCAGAGCGTCGCCCGTCAACGCCTGGCGCGCATCGCGTCGCTGCTCGGCAAAACCGCCGGCGACATGCATGTCCTTGATATCGGCTGCTCACGCGGACAGTTTGTTGCCGCCGCCATCGCCGCCGGTTACCGCGCTGAAGGCGTCGAGCCCGCGCCGCGTATTGCCGAAGCCGCGCGTGCCGCCGGCGTTCCGGTACGCACCGGACTGCTCGAAGATCAAAAATTTCCCGACGCTTCTTTTGATGCGCTGACGCTGTTCGAAGTCATCGAACACCTGCGCGAACCGATGCCGCTGCTCGCTGAATGCCATCGCGTGCTGAAGCCGGGCGGCATCCTGCTAGTCAGCACAGCCAACGCCGAGAGCTGGACCGCCGCAGCGATGGGCGCGGCCTGGGATTATCTCGACATGGCTCGCGACGGCGGCCACATCAGTTTCTACAATCCGCGATCCATGGCGAAACTGGCTGCCAGGGCACGCTTTGAAGTGGCGCGCATCGATACCGCAAGGGTCAAATTCCATGACAGGGAAAACACCCCGCGCTGGCAATACGTACTGGGCAAGCTGACGGCAGAAATCCTCAACCTGCCGGCGCGCTTGAGCGGCCGCGGCCACGACATGCTCGCTTATTTGCGCAAACCTTCGGCCGGCTGAGCCGCGCACGCAGCGCCGCGGCACAACAGATACAGCTCGTTGCCGCCCAGACGGAATTTTACGGCAACTGTGCCCAGCTTCGGATCGGGTTCGTAGGCGATGACAAAGCCGTCACTCCACTCAGCCGGCGGGAACATGAGGGCCGGCTGCGGCAGTCGCAGAATGTCGAGGTGCGCCGTCACGGCAAGACCGCTGGCACTGACATCTGTCGTATACAAGGTATGTCCCGTCGTACGCTGCAGAATGGCTGCCGCCGCTTCGGCATAGTTGGCCCCGCGGTAGCGCTGCTGGTATTGCGGAAAGGCAATCACGACAACAACAATCTTGACCGCGACAACCAGCCACATGGCCCGCCATGCGTTGCGGCGCAGACCTTCGCTGCCCTGCGCGATCAGAGCCGCGAACACGATTGCCGCCAGCGGTACGATTGGCAACAGATAGCGGAAATGACTGTGCGGGGCGAACCAGTACGGCAGAAAACCCAGCAACGCGATCCACGCCGCCGTCAGCGCGACCGTATCGCTATGCAAGCCGGCGCGCGCCGCAGCACTACGCACATACAGATACAGCGCAAAACCGCTGGCCGGCAGCAGTCGCACTATCGTTTCCGCGGGATACGACAGCAGTTTCAGCAGCCACGCGCCGATACCGGGCGGCACCAGCTTGGCGCCGATCTCGGAACCATAACGCAGGGCCTGGGTGCTGCCGGACTGCACCCCGAACATCCAGGCCATCAGCAGTGCCAGCGAGCCGGCCGCAACACCCCAGCTTCCCGGCCGCAGCAATGCAGGGCGTGTTTCACGGAATGCCAGCAGCACCAGTACGGCGCTGCCGACAAAAACATAGGCGGTGATGCCCTTGGTCAGATACGCGGCAAACGCCAGCACCCCGCACGCCGCAAACCAGCGCAGGCGCGATTCACGCGCGCCGATCCACAGTGCGGCGATGGCCGCAAACACCAGAAACCCGAACAGCGGATCGCGATACGCCAGCCAGCCGCGATACAACAGCACATCGGCAAAGGTGATGTAAATCACTGCGGCCAGCGCAGCGAATCCGGCATCGCGGCCCAGCCGGCGCAGCAAACCATAAACCACAAGGCCCGTAGCCAACGTGGCAATCACCATGACCGCCCGCGCCGCCGCCAGCACATGTTCCCAGCCAATCAGTGAAGCAAGAGGGATGATCAGCCAGTTGGCAAACACACCATGCTGCGCGTCACCCCCGTACATCCACAACCGCATCCAGTCGCCGCGCTGCCACATTTCCAGCGACGTGATGGTGAGAATGCCTTCCTCGCCAACGTAGTAAAACCCCAGCGTGCCGACGGAACTCAATGCGGCGAGCAGGTACAGCATCAAGGCCTGGCGCGGAATGCCATTCATGGCCGCAATAATCCTGGTGATGTGCGTCCTTCATGACGCATGCGGAAAAAGAAATCGAGCACGCGACGGTGGCATTCCGGATAGGCATGATGTTCATCCAGAAAATCACCGGCTGTGCAGCCATAACGTTCCGATGCTCCGGCATCAATGATCGTGATGCGGTGCTGCCGTGACCATTCCGAAAGAATGCTTTTGGTCCGTTCAAGACAGGCCAGATTGGCAGGGTCTTCACCCATCGCCTGCTCCATACCCGGGATGATGGGCGGCAACAGAAACACCATCTCGCCCCCCTTCTGCGAAAAACGTTCTGCAACAGCACCCAGACGCTGCAGATAGGTCGGGTTCGGTTCCCCTTTGGTCGCACAAAGATACCGGGAAAATTTTGAACTCGGCGCGGCGGCCGCCCGGACGAGCGTGGCAGCCCGCGCTTCGCTCAGCCGTTTTTCGCCACCGAACGTCCAGCTGCCGTCATAACGGAAGCCCAGGCAAATGCCGCGGTTGACGATATCAAAGTCACGGGTAGGTGTACCGTCGGAGCAGGTGTACGGGACGCCTGCCAGATCAAAAAAGGTGTGAACAAAAGCTTCTCCGGGATGCGCATCACGAACAACGCTGCGCAGCGCCTTGACCAGATTGACCACCTTGGCATACGTCAAGGCATCCACGATTTTCCTGTCCAAAGAGACCGGGGGATGTGCTGAACCGGCAAGAGCGGCTGCAGGGGACAGATCCATTTCAGCCACCGGGGTGTCGTGGTACATCATGCCAATCGACCAGTCGAGGCCGACCAGCATGAAACGCAATTGGTCCGAATGGCGGTCCACCAGAAATTCCGCTTCGCCTGCAATATTGGCTGTTGAGTTCGCCGTCAGTGTGAAGTTGTAGGGTCGCAGCGGTGCAGGAAACAGGTTTGCGGAAATTCCCATGCCCGTCGATGAACCCAGAACGATGGCGTTGATGTCCGGAAGCCGGTCGGTCAGGCGCAGTACCTTGAACGGCCTGGTACGGGTTGTCGGCGGCGAATAAGTGACGCCTTTGCTCTGCTGCTGCCATTCGCTCGCCAGTCTTGTCGCTTCGGGGCCGCCCAGCGCACGCTCGCCCAGCAGGAGATTCAGTCCGAGAACGCCGCCGAGCACAGCGCCTGCAGTCGCCAACAACACCACCATGTAACGTGCGCCGGATTTCATGTCAGAACTGGAAATAGAGGAATTCGGAGTGTTTGTGCAGATTCACGATGCACAGCACCGCCAGCAATGCTGCCGGAAACGCGAGCCACGGGGTGGGGCGCCATGTCCAGCGTCCGGCGTACGGTGCCTCACCGGGTATCGGCAGCGCAGGTCGCGCGCGCGTCATGATCTGCTGGGAATTCGGCGCGAACCAGACGATCGCCAGCAGGATGATGATCCAGTTGATCAGGCCCGTGCGCACCAGGCCGCGGGTATCGCCGAAGCTGACGCCATGCCCGGCGAGCCACTGACCGAAATGGCCCCACTTCGCCAGCCAGACATCCGGCAGCATGAATCCGTTGAGCCCGGCCATGCCGGACAGCATCTGTAATGCCGCAGGCACCGACTCCGCGCGAAACACCACCCATCCGGCAACCACCGCGGCAAAGGTCAGCAGGCGGGCAAAACCGCGCCCCCATGGTGTCGAGTGACGCAGGTCGTGGCCGAGGCTGCGGCGCAGGCCATGCCAGGCGTGGTTGATGACCAGATAGACGCCGTGCAGCGCCCCCCACAGCACAAAGGTCCAGCCAGCACCATGCCACAGTCCGCCCAGGAGCATGGTCAGCATGAGGTTGGTATAACGCCGCGCCTTGCTTTTGCGATTGCCGCCCAGCGGCACATAGAGATAGTCGCGCAGGAAACGCGACAGCGTCATGTGCCAGCGTCGCCAGAACTCGACCATGTTGACGGCCTTGTACGGCGAGTGAAAATTGACCGGGAGCCGCACGCCGAACAGCAGCGAGAGTCCGACCGCCATGTCGGAATAACCGGAGAAATCAAAATACAGCTGGAAGGTATACGCCAGGGCGCCGCACCAGGCCTCCATGAAGCTCAGCGCCACACCCGCCTGTGCCGCTTCAAAAAACGGCGTGCCGTAGGGGCCGATTTCATCGGCGATCATGACCTTCTTGAACAGCCCGATCAGGAAAATCGTTGATCCGGCGGCGAAATTGTCCCAGTCCGGCCGGTAAATTTCGGCCCGCGCGAACTGCGGCATCATTTCACCGTGATGCAGGATGGGACCCGCGATCAGATGCGGGAAATAAGTGACGAACAAACCGTAGTGAACCAGATTGTATTCACGCGCCTTGCCCTGCCAGGCGTCGACCAGGAAGGCAATCTGGGTGAACGTAAAAAACGAAATGCCCAGCGGCAATATGATCTGTCCGACACTCAACCCGGCCCCGGTCAAGACGTTGAAATTGTCGAGGAAAAAGTTTGCGTATTTGTAATAACCCAGGAGAGCCAGGTTGGCGACGATCGCCAGCACCAGCAGGCGCCGGCCCTGCCCCATGCGCTCTGCCGCCACCGCGCGGGCAATCGCCATGCCGGCGGTATAGTTGAAAAGAATCGACCCTGACAGCAGCAGCAGGTATTTGGGACTCCACCAGCCGTAGAAGGCGAAGGACGCCAAAGCCAGAAACGCCGCGGCCGCGAGCTTGCTGAACCGGCCCAATACAAAAAAACCGATCAGGACGAGCGGCAGAAACAAAAACAGAAACGGCAGGGAGTTAAACAGCATCGGGCATCAACCCGGCCATGCATTGCAGGCCGCGATCACCACATCCGCATCGGCATCAGTCATCACCGGACTGATCGGCAGGCTGAGCACTTCGGCATGAATGCGCTCGGTCACCGGATAGGAACGGTTGTTCCAATCGGAATACGCGCGCTGGCGATGGGGGGGAATCGGGTAATGGATCAGTGTGCCGATGCCCTGCTGCTGCAGATGCTGCTGCAATCCGGCGCGGTCGGGCGTGCGCACCACAAACACATGCCACACGGCCTCGTTACCGGGGGCCACTACAGGGAGGGTAATGGCGGGATGGCGGAGACCGGCAAGATAACGTCCGGCGATTTCACGGCGCCGCGCATTGTCGGCATCCAGTCGCTGCAGCTTGACGCGCAGCAATGCCGCCTGCAGTTCATCCAGCCGGCTGTTGACGCCCAGACGTTCGTTGACGTATTTCTCGCGTGAACCGTAATTGCGCAGCGCCCTAACTACTTCGGCGAATTGCGCATCATCGGTGGTCACCGCGCCGGCATCGCCCAGCGCGCCGAAATTCTTGCTCGGGAAAAAACTGTGGCCCGAAGCATCGCCCAAGGCGCCGGCCCGGCGTCCGGCATGGCGGGCGCCATGCGCCTGCGCGCTGTCTTCAATGACGATCAAACCATGTGGCTCGGCCACCGCATTGATCGCCGTCATGTCTGCCGTTTGCCCGTAAAGATGCACCGGCAGAATCGCCTTCGTCCGTGACGTCAGCGCCGGAGCAATTCGCGCCGCGTCCAGATTGCAGGTGGCCAGGTCCGGCTCCACCAATACGGGCGTCAGTCCGTTTTCGCTGATTGCCAGTATCGTCGCAATATAGGTATTGGCGGGCACGATGACTTCGTCACCCTGCTTCAGACGGCCCAGCTCGCGATAAGCGCGCAGGCTCAGCGTCAGCGCATCCAGACCGTTGCCGACACCGACCGCGAATTGCGTGCCGCAGTATTCCGCGTAATCGCGCTCGAACGCGGCCACTTCTTCACCGAGAACATACCAGCCGGAATCCAGCACACGCGTAAAGGCGGCAATCAGTGCGTCACGTTCGCGCGCATTGATCGCTTTCAGATCCAGAAACGAAACCTGTTGGGCACTCATCGTCCGGATTCGGGAACGCGTCCCGCCTCACGCGCCGGATTGCCGCAGACGATGACACCGGGCGCGACATCGCGGGTCACCACACTGCCGGCGCCGACAATGGCACCCTCGCCGATGGTGACGCCGCCGAGGATGGTGGCATTGGCGCCGATGGAAGCCCCGCGCTTGATGACGATGCGCTGGAACTGTGCCGGCGGCTTTCGTGAACGCGGAAATTTGTCATTGGTAAACGTGGCATTGGGACCGATGAATACGTCATCTTCCACCGTCATGCCGTCCCAAAGAAAAACGCCGCATTTCAACGTGACGCGGTCGCCGATGACTACATCGTTTTCAACCAGACAGTGTGCGTTCAGATTGCAGTCACGCCCGATGCGCGCACCGGGCAGCACCACCGTGTACTGCCAGATCTGCGTGCCGGCGCCGACTGCTGCGGTCTGCACATCCGCTGCGGGATGGATACGGCTCACCGGCAGAGCTCCTTGAACAATGCGTAATCGCGGATGTAATCGGCTTCGTCGTACCAGTCGTCGGCGAGCACGATCAATACGCAACCCGGCGAAAAGTCATACATCTCGTGCCAGATCATCGGATCGAGCACCAGGCCTTCGGTATTGCCGGTGAGGCGCACTTCCTCCCGCTGACGGCCGTCATCGAGCAGGATGGTGCAGGCGCCGTTGAGGCAAACCGCAACCTGGCGCAACTTGCGGTGGGCATGCCGGCCACGATGTACGCCGGGACGTGTACCGTAGATGTAGTACACGCGTCGCACGGGAAAGGGAACATTGCGCTCGGCTTCCAGTGCCACCAGCCAGCCCTGGTCGTCGCCCATTTCCCTGAATTTGATGATGTTCTTGAGCATTTTTTAATTCCCGGTTACGCGGCGCGAAGGCAGCCGCGTGAACCGAAATAATTGACCGGCAGCATCACGGCGATGGTGATAAAAATTGCCAGTCTTTCCACCACACCCAGCGTCTCGATCAGAACCGCGTTGAGCCCGGCGCCGGCTACCAGGCTGACACTATAAAACAGTACAAACGCGCCGAACCGCCGGACATTGAACTCGGCGGCAAATACATGGCGTGAATACAGCAGGTAGGCGATACCGATTCCGGCGACATAGGACATCACATAGGCCGGGGTATGGGGCAGCACGAACAGCGCCGCCTGGTAAACCAGCACCGAGAGTCCGGTGTTGACCGCACCGGCGACGATGAACCGCCCGATGCGCCGCGTTTCCGGGTGCGCCAGCGCAACCTTCAACGACGGGTCGGCATCCCGCTCAGCCACGGCCGTCATGCATCGATACGCCGGGGAAATCCTTTTGTGCGCGGATGATGCCCAGGGGCCGGCGTTTGGTGTTTTCGTAAGTCCGCCACACGTAATTGCCGACAATGCCCAGTCCGAGCAGGATCAGCGAGGCCGAGAACAGGATCGCCACCATGATCGCGGTGTAGCCCGCGACTTCGATCACACCGGTGAGTCGCAGCACCAGCAGCACGGCACCCAAAACGAGGAAGGCGAAGGTGCCGGCAAAACCGATCAGGGTCAGTATTGTGATCGGGATGTCGGTAAATGAAAAAAGGCTGTCAAACAGGTACCGCAGTTTTTTGCGCAGGGTCCAGCCGCTCTCGCCGTGCGCCCTCGCGCGTCGCGCGTAGGGCACTTCGGCGCGGTCAAATCCAATCCACAGCAGTTGCGCCACCAGAGAACTGTGCGATTCATCCAGTTGCAGCAGCGCATCGCGCGCCTTGCGCGTGAGTGCGAACATGTCGACGCCGGCTGCCGGCATTTCCGGCTGGATCAGTGCACGGTACAGGCGCCAGAACAGGCCTGAGGCCATCTTGCCCGTCAGCGGATCCTCGCGGCTCGCCCGCACGCCGACCGCGACATCGTGCCGGCCTTCACCCAGAACGCGGAAAAAATCCGTCACCAGTTCGGGCGGCTCCTGTAAATCCGCCGCCATCACCGCCATGAATTCGCCGCGGGCTTCGGCGAGTCCGACACGGATTGCCGTAAATGAACCGAAATTACGCGACAGTGCGACCAGCCGCGCCGGCACCGGAAACGGCTGGAGATTGGCCAGCAGCCACTCTTCGCTGCGGTCCGGGCTGCCATCGATCACAAAAACGACTTCCATGCGTCCGGTCACTCGGGCGGCAATGCCCTCGATTGCGCGCAACAGCTCCGGCATGAAAGCTTCATTGCGATAGACCGGGATGATCAACGAGTGCGTGATCCCGCTCATCAGGACTCTCCCGCGCCCGTGAACTGATTGCGATACAACTGTGCGTATTTGCCGCCGCGCGCCAGCAGTTCGGCATGCGCGCCGCTTTCGGCGATGCGCCCGCCGTCGAGCACGACGATGCGATGTGCATTTTCAATGGTCGAGAGGCGATGTGCGATAACAATGGTGGTACGGCCGCGCATCAGCACTTCCAGCGCAGCCTGGACATGGCGTTCGGATTCGGTATCCAGCGCCGAGGTCGCTTCGTCGAGAATCAGCACCGGCGCGTTTTTCAGCAGCGCGCGCGCAATCGCCAGGCGCTGACGCTGCCCGCCGGAGAGTTTCACGCCGTTCTCGCCAACCATGGTATCGAGTCCGTTGGGCATTTGCTGAATGAACTCCATCGCATGCGCGGCTTCGGCCGCAGCGATGATGTCAGCCCGCGAAGACTGGTTCATTGCGCCGTAGGCGATGTTCGCCGCCACGGTGTCGTTGAACAGCACCACATCCTGACTGACCAGCGCGATATTGGCGCGCAGCGCGGCAAGTTTCAGTCCGGCAATGTCCTGACCGTCGAGCAGGATGCGTCCGCCCGTCGGCTGGTAAAAGCGCGGCACCAGATTGGCCAGTGTGGTTTTGCCGCTGCCGGATGCGCCGACCAGTGCCAGTGTCTCACCGGGAGCAATCACCAGATCAATGCCGTCGAGCGCCTGGCGACCCTCGGCGCCATAGGAAAACCGCAGCTGTTCGAATCGTACCTCGCCGCGAACACGGCCCGGATCGATACTGCCGGCATCGGTTTCGCTGTTCTGGTCAATCAAGGCAAAAACACTTTCCGCTGCGGCCAGCCCGCGCTGCAGCGGCTCGTTGACGCTGGTCACCCGCTTCAGCGGTGCGGTCAGCATCAGCATGGCTGTGATGAAGGACACAAAACCGCCGACGGTGATCTGATCGGTGTTCGACTGCTGGGTAGCCAAATAAACAATGGTCGCCAGCGCCAGCGCGGCAACGAACTGCACGATGGGAACGCTGGCGGCGGATGCGGCGACCTGCTTCATCAACTGGCGGCGCACGTTGTTGGCCTGCGTGTCGAAACGCTGCTGTTCATAGGGCTGCCCGCCGAACAGCTTGACCACGCGGTGGCCTTCGATGGTTTCCTGGATGACCTGGGTCATGTCGCCCATCTGCTGCTGTACCTGGCGGCTGGAGTTTCGCAGGCGCACGCTGATCATGCGCACCACCAATACGATCACCGGGGTCATCACCAGCGACAGCAGCGTCAGTTTCCAGTTCAGCCAGAACATCCAGCCGAGAAGGCCGATGATCACCAGCGCGTCCTTGAACACGGCGGTCAGCACGCTGGTCGCCGCGGTGGTCACTTGCATGACATCAAACGTCAGCCGGGAAATCAGGTTGCCCGAAGCCTGGTCGTCGAAATAACGAGCCGGCAGACTCAGCAGCTTGCGGAACATGATGCCGCGCAGATCCATCACCAGCCGGTTGCCGACCCAGTTCAGGGCGAATTGCGCGACATATTCAGCAAGGCCGCGCAGCACAAACAGGCCGACGATGAACACCGGTGTCCAGCGGATCACCGATTCGTCCTTGTTGACGAATACGCCGTCGAGCAGCGGCTTCAGCAGCGCCGGCAATGCCGGTTCTGTGGCGGCCACAACGACGATGCCGAGCACGCCGATGGCGAACGTGCGCCAGTACGGCCGCACGTGGCGCAGTAGTCGAAAATAAAGCTCGGTTCCGGACATCGATTGCACGGCCCGAACAATAGCAAACTTTTGATAACAAAGGAAAAGCTGCAAAGAAAAAGCCGCGCATGCGCGGCTTTTTCCCTGGCCTGCGGATACAAGCCTTGCGGGCTAGCGGAACACGTACTCGACGGTGACGCTGGCGTTGCGTTCGGGCAGGGGATAGGCGTTATAACGGTCAAGGACAAACTGGCTGCGTACCGCGTAGTTGTAGTACTGGCGGTCGAACAGATTGTTGATGGCCGCGCTCAGCGTCCAGTCGCCCTGCCGGTGGGACAACTTGAGGTCGGTAACGGTATACGCCGGGATTTTCACACCCAGCGTGTTGCCTTCGTCGTTGTCCATGAACTGCTCACCGGTGTAGGACACCATCGCGCTGAGCCTGGTGTTCTGCGTAAACGCCCAGGAGCCGCCGAGGTTGAGCTTGTGACGCGGCACCAACGGCACGGTCTTGCCGGCAATGCTCACGTTGCGCTGAGTGGAGGCGGCGCCCGGCAGCACGCCGCTGAGGAACTCGGCATCGGTGTAGGTGTATGCCCCCAACAGCGACAGCATGCGGGTCGCCTGCCATTTGCTTTCCAGTTCCAGCCCGCGGCGGCGCGACGGCGGCAGATTGGTGTTGCCGGTGCCCGTGGTGTAGGCATCCAGATGAATCTCGTCCTCGACGTCGATCTGGAACAGCGATGCGCGCAGCCATTTGCCGGCCTGCCGCCATTCCGCGCCCAGTTCATGATGTTTCGCGGTCTGCGGCCGCAGGAACTGGAACTGGTTGGTGAAGGTCGTCGTGGTTTCGTAGATTTCATCAATATTGGCGAAACGGAAACTGCGCGCCGTCTTGCCGATCAGCGACACCTCGGGCGTCAACCCATAACGTGCGCCGACTTCGTAAGCGTGCTCCGACTCGTCCTGCGATCCGGCAGGCGCGCCAGAACCGAAGGCTCCTCCCGGGGCTGCTGAGTTATAGGTATCCGTTGCATCGGCATTGAAGCGCTCATAACGTACGCCTGCCGTCATGGTCAGACGCGGCGATACTTTCAGCGTGTCCTGCAGGTACACGCCCGTGTTCTGCTGCCGGGCATCAATGACGTTAAACGGCGTGCCGATGTTGGTCGTTGAATTCGACCGTTTCAGGTTGTAGTCCCAGTGATACCAGTCGAAACCGGCCACCATCGTATGGCTGCCGCCGGGCAAGTCGGGCGACCAGCGCACGCGCGGCGTAAAGGACAGGACGTCAAGATCCGCAACACGATAGTCGGGAGAGCCGCTGAAATCAAAGTAGGAAATCTGCTCCTTGTTGCGCCATCCGCCGCCGATGTTGAAATCACCGCCGCCGGCACGCTGCTGCCAGTCGACCGTCATGCGGTTGCCGTTGCGCTGCGAATAATCCAGCGGCGTCGGCGTGCCGCGGCGGTTGGTCGCCAGCAAGTTGACGCCGGTGCTGGGCTGCACTTGCCTTGCCCCGGGCAGCCGCAATCCCTGGTGATCCGTTGCCAGCTTGATGCCGACTTCCCCGCCATCGGTCAGCAAGCGCAGGTCGGCCGCGCCGGTGGTCTGGCGATTCTGGTTGTTGACACGATAACCATCGGTCTCGAGATTGTTGGCGGCAAAACCGATGCCCAACCGTTCACTGCGATACTGGGCAGTGAAGCCGGATTCCGTAGTGCCGTAGGAACCGGCACGCGCACGCAGGCTCACGGTGCCCGGACCATCAAACGGTGAGCGGGTAATGATGTTGATCACGCCGCCAACCGCGCCGTCGCCGTACATCACCGAACCGCCGCCGCGCATGATCTCGATGCGCTCCACATTGTTCAACGGAACCGCCGACCATTGCACACCGGACAAATCGTTGTCGACCACGCGCCGGCCGTCGACGAGTATCAACGTGTTCTGTGTACCGGTGATGCCGAAACCGCGCAGATCGACCGTCGTCGTCGCCGCGTTGTTGCCGTAAAAGTCGTGGATCTGGATGCCGGCCTGCTCGGACAGCAGATCGGGAACGGTTTTCGCCGCGCTGCGCCGGATGTCTTCCCCGGTAATTACCGTCATGTTGACCGGTTTGTCGTCGATGCGGTCCTTGAACCGCGATGCGGTCACCACGACTTCATCAAGCGCGGCAATCTGATCCTGCGCCGCGCAATGCGCGCTTGTTGCAAGCGCAACTGCGACTGCCAATACACTTCGTTGCATGTAAATCCCCGTTATGCGCACCCGCCGTGCGCTGCAAAATCGGAACGAGGAAATACCGAAAGGAAGAACAGCCGGGATGTCCGGAGCGCCGCTTCCCCGCAGCATTTCCACTACGACGAACCAGGCCGGTCTCCGGGCTTGCAACCTTGGGCGCATCGCCTTCCCATCCCCGGAGGGACAGTGGCTGTTGATGCGCCATGGCGTTCGTTGCTTTGAACGCCGGTTGCTTACCGTTGCGGGGGCAGCACAGGAATTGGCTTGGGGCCTCACCTGTTTCCCGTTTCACTGACGTCCCTTGCGGGGTGCGTCGGCACCTGAAACGTGTCCGGGACGCTTCGCATGCGGTCGCGATTCGTCCTAGACAGGCGGGATTGTAGCTCAGGCTTTATGGCATCAGGGCGGATCCTGATTGTGACGGGGTAAATATAATATTCAAGATAATCAATATCTTATAAACTATTGGCACCGTTAACCCCGTAACGGCTCGAAACCAGTTCGGGCTGTTCACAGTCACGGCCGCACGGGTCGTGGCAAACATGCCAAATCACATTCAAAACGGCGTCTTAACGGTTGACCCTGCTGGATTTTCCCCACTATAGTGCGCGCATGGAAGCGGAACTGAAAACGCTCGAAGACAAACTGACCCAGTTTGTTGAGGTTAACCAGCGGCTGCGCGACGACACGCAGCGGCTGCGTCAGGAATTGGCTTCGGCCCTGCATCGCAACAAGCAACTCGAAGAAAAAATTCAAACGGCCAGCAGCCAGCTTGAGGTGCTTGTCCAGCAGATTCCCGTTGAGGAAACATGAGCGCTGACGCAAAGGGTTTGCAGATCAACATCATGGGGCGCGAATTTCGCGTCGCCTGTGCGGAAGACGAGCAAAAAGGCCTGCTCGAAGCCGTGGATTACCTCAACGCCAAGATGCAGGAAATCCGTGATCGCGGCAAAGTCATCGGCCTTGAACGTGTCGCCATCATGGCTGCGCTGAACATCTCACATGAATTTCTCTCGATGAAAGTCGGTGGCAGCTTTGATATCGCCGAGACCAAGCGTAGAATTCATCGCATGGAGACGGCCATCGATCAGGCGATGGCGGAACAAAGCAAACTGTTCTGAGTTTGCACAGTTTGTTGTTAACGGTTCCCCCGGCAGTCCGCCGATCCTCAAGCCGTCCAGAGTTTCCCCTGCGGTGTTTGTTCAGGCCATATACTCTTTGAGCCAATAGATACTGCACAGGTCGCCGACCATAGCGGTTTCGGTGTGCGCGTCCCACGCGGATGTGCCTGAAGAAATCCGGAAGGTGGCCGCCTTGAACCTTAGGTTCAGGATGCTGGTCTGTAACGGCACATGCGGGGGACCTATTAGGGAAAAATGCGGCCACGCCGCATTTTTTTTGGCTGCAATCCACACCCGGCTCCGACATGCGCTACTGGCTGATCAAATCCGAACCTGACGTTTACGGCATCGACGCCCTCGCCCGCGACAAAACCACACCATGGACCGGCGTGCGCAACTATCAGGCGCGCAATTTCATGCGCGACCAGATGAAACCCGGCGACCAGGCTTTCTATTACCACTCCAACTGCGATGAACCCGGCATCGTCGGCATCGCCGAGGTCAGCAAGGCGGCTTATCCCGATGCCACGCAGTTCGATCGCAAGAGCAAGTATTACGACGAGACCGCAACGCCGGACAATCCGCGCTGGCTGCATGTCGATTTCCGCTTCGTCAAAAAAACGCCGCTGATCTCGCTGACCGAGCTGCGCAAGCACAAGCCGCTGGCAAAAATGCGCGTGCTCGCCAAAGGCAACCGCCTGTCGATCACGCCGGTGGATCCCGACGAATGGAAGTTCATTCTCGGCCTGATGAAGTGAAACGGGACTGACGCCGATGCTCGAGTGGTGGTGGGCTTACCTCGCCCTCGGCGCCTTTGTCGGCTTCTTTGCCGGCCTGCTGGGCATCGGCGGCGGCGCCGCCATGGTTCCCGTGCTGGCATTCATCTTTGCGGCCAAAGGCTTCGCGCCCGCACACGTGCTGCATCTCGCACTGGGCACCTCGATGGCCACGATCCTCTTCACCTCGGTCTCCAGCGTCCGTGCGCACCAGCAGCATGGCGCCGTGCACTGGCCGGCGGTGAAACGCATGGCGCCGGGCATCATTGTCGGCACCTTCGGTGGCGCGTTGCTCGCCAGCGTACTCGACCTGCGATTGCTGTCGGTGGTGTTCACGCTGCTGATCTACTACATCTCCTGGCAGATGTTTTTCGGAAAAAAACCGCAGGCCGGCTCAGCACCGCTGTCCACAGCGGGACTGAATGGCGCGGCGGGATTGATCGGTGTCATTTCCAGCCTGACCGCCACCGGCGGCGCAGCGCTGGTGATTGCCTATCTGGTCAGGCGCGGCACCGCCATTCACCAGGCCATCGGCACGGCAGCCGCCATCGGCTGGCCGCTCGCAGCTTCGGGCACGGCGGGTTACCTGCTGACCGGTTGGGGAAAAGAAGGATTGCCGCCGTACAGCAGCGGCTATGTCTACTGGCCGGCGCTCACCGGTATCGTCATCGCCAGCATGCTGCTCGCACCGGTGGGCGCGCGGCTGGCGCACCGCACCCCCGGAGCACTTCTGAAAAAAATCTTCGCGCTGCTGCTGTTCACGCTGGCGACGAAGATGCTTTTCAGCTTTCTTTAGTAACTGGAAATTGGTGATTGGTAAAATCCATCGCCAATTAAGAATCCAATTACCAGTTACCAGTCACCAATTACCAGCCGTTAAACAGCCCCGGCCGCCTTCAGTGCGGCGATCTCCGCATCGGTTTTCTTCAGCACGGTGCGCAAAATTTCATCGGTGTGTTGCCCCACTACAGGCGGCGGAATATCGTGCTTCAGCGGCGTACCTGAAAAGCGCATCGGACTCGCAACCAGGGGCACCTTTCCGGCTGCTGCATGCGGCAATTCGATTTTCATGCCGCGCGCGATCACCTGCGGCTCCTCGAACACTTCCTTGATGGTGTTGAT
>JBIIZE010000009.1:0-15920 GCA_044346435.1 Burkholderiales bacterium | reverse complement strand
CAATGTGCCGCAGCTCTATGTGGAAACCGATCGCGAGAAAGCCAAAACGCTGGGTGTGCCGATCGACGAGGTTTACGGCGCACTCGCCGCCACGCTGGGCACCGCCTACGTCAATGATTTCAACAAATTCGGCCGCACCTGGCAGGTGCTGATGTCCGCTGAGCCGGCCTACCGCAAGCGCCCGGACGACGTCGGCGCGATCTATGTGCGTTCGGATCGCGGCGCAATGATTCCCCTGTCTTCGCTGGCCAAGGTCAACTACTCCTCCGGTCCGGATTCGCTGGACCGTTTCAACAATCTGCCTGCAGTGAAAATATTCGGATCTGCCAAACCCGGTTACAGCTCGGGAGAAGCGATTGCCGGCATGGAACGCATCGCCAAGGCGACGCTGCCGCCGGACTTCACCTTCGACTGGGGCGGCGCCTCCTTCCAGGAAAAACGCTCCGGCGGCACCTCCATCATTGCACTGGGACTTGCGGCATTGATGGTGTTCCTGATTCTCGCCGCGCAATACAACCGCTGGTCGCTGCCGCTGGCAGTGATGCTGGCGCTGCCCTTCGGCACCTTCGGCGCGTTGCTGGCGATTTTCATCAACAATCTGCTGCCGATGCCGTTTTATCTGGCGCAGGGCGTCCCCTGGCTGCAGGGACTGCTGTCACCGCTCGCCGGCATTGCGCGACTGAGCAACGACGTTTATTTCCAGATCGGCCTGGTCACGCTGCTCGGCCTTGCCGCGAAAAACGCGATCCTGATCGTTGAATTCGCGGTGATGAAAAAGCAGGAAGGCCTGTCCACCGCGGGCGCGGCGATTGAAGCGGCGCGTCTGCGCTTCCGCCCGATCCTGATGACTTCGCTGGCCTTCATCCTCGGCGTGGTGCCACTGGTGATTTCCAGCGGCGCCGGCGCCGGCGCCCGCCACTCCGCCGGCACGGGGGTGATGGGTGGCATGCTTGCGGCCACCTTCCTCGCGATCTTTTTCATTCCGTGGTTTTACAAACTGATCATCGAACGCAAACTGTCAGACCCTCGCTCGACAAAAGAAATTGAAGACGAGGTCGCGCATCACCGCGAATTGATGCTGCGCTCGGTACAGACGCCGCATCACACCCCGGTCGGCAAGGGAGACGATGATGCGAAATAAACTGATGATTTTTATGGGTTTTTCAGCCCTCATCAGCGGCTGCTCGATGAGTCCCGATTACCAGCGCCCTGCGGTCGAATTGCCGCAG
This sequence comes from Burkholderiales bacterium, assembly GCA_044346435.1. Classification (GTDB taxonomy): domain Bacteria; phylum Pseudomonadota; class Gammaproteobacteria; order Burkholderiales; family SG8-41. Next base: position 14,691 of record JBIIZE010000009.1, on the reverse strand, counting down.
ACCTGGCAGGCAGCGCCTGCGCAGGGACAGAACATGCCCGCGGATCGCTGGTGGACGCTGTATCAGGACAACACGCTGAACCTGCTCGTTGAAGAAGCACTGATCTACAACCAGGATCTGGCGCTGGCGACCGCTCGACTGGATGAAGCCCGCGCACTGGCGCGTATCGCTGATGCACAACTGGTGCCCGCCGTGGATGCCGCGTTCCAGCGTGATCGCACGCGCCGCTCGGACAGCACCGCGACACGATTCCCCGGCGCACTGGAAAACAACAACTACCGCGCCCAGGTCAATGTTTCCTACGAGATCGATCTGTGGGGAAAACTGCGCGAGTCCGCGAAAGCCGCGCAGTCCGAACTGCTCGCCACGACCGCTGCACGCGAAACCGTACGCATCGCGCTGACCGCCGGTGTTGTCCAGTCCTACTACGCCCTGATCTCGCTCGATGCCCAGGTCGATGCCACCCGTCGCTCACTGACGCTGCGCCAGAACGATCTCAAGCTGCAACGCGTGCGCGCCGATGCCGGCATCATCAATGATTTTTCGTTACGGCAGCTGGAAGCCGAAGTCGCCGCTGCGCAGGCGCAGTTGCCGGCACTGGAAAGCCGCCGCACCAGCGAGGAACTCGCGCTGGGCGTGCTGCTCGGACGCAGCCCGCGCGCGCTGCTGCAGGACAATGTCCTGCGCAATGCAGCCAATGCAGCGCCGGCGGCGCCCGTTGTTCCGGCTGACCTGCCGTCTGCGCTGCTGCTGCGCCGGCCCGATATTGTCACTGCAGAGCAACAGCTGATTGCCGCCAATGCCCGCATCGGCGCGGCACGTGCCTCGCTGTTCCCGAGCATCGGTCTCAGCGGCTATCTCGGCAGCGAGAGTGCCGCGTTGTCCAATCTGTTTTCAGGTCCTGCAGGTATCTGGCAACTGGGCTTCGGGTTGGCACAGCCGATATTCCAGGGCGGTCGGCTGTTTGGTGAAATCGAAGCGGTGGAAGCGCGTCAGCGTCAGGCCTTGGCGCAATACCAGAAGACGCTGCAGACGGCATTCCGCGAAACCCACGACGCGCTGGTCGGCCAGGTGCGTGCACGCGAAGCCTTCGATGCGGAAAATGCGCGGGTGGTCGCGCTGACCGAAGCACTGCGACTGGCGCGCATCCGTTTTGTCAACGGACTGACCAGTCAACTGGAAGTGCTCGATGCCGAGCGCAATCTGCTCAACGCGGAACTGAACCGCGCAGATGCATTGCGGGCGCAACGCTCTGCAGTGGCCAATGTGGTGAAAGCGCTGGGCGGCGGCTGGACAGGCCTGCCGGGTGCAGAATCGGCTCCCGCGCAGGCGCAATCCGTTACAGCGACGCCGTGAACTACTGCGGCGTCAGTCCGACGTCCTTGATCAGTTTGACGTAACGGTCGTATTCGGACTTCATCAGCTTGTCATAGGTTTCCGGCCCCGAGTTGAGGGCGGGATCAGCTCCCATCTTCTCGAAGGATTCGCGGATGCGAGGCTGGGAAACAGCTTTCCTGACATCTCCGGCCAGTTGCGTGGCAATCCGCTTGGGCACGCCGGCAGGACCGAGCAAACCGAACCAGCCGTCGGATTGCGCCGCGGGCAAACCCTCTTCAACGATTGAGGGAATGTTCGGGAAAGCCGGATTGCGTTTTGCCGAAGTCACTGCGAGCGGACGCAGACGACCGTCGCGAACCATCGGCGAAATGGTCGGCACCGTGAACACCAGATAGTGCACACGGCCGGCGATGGTCTCGCCAAACGCATCAGGCACAACCTTGAACGGCACATGCACCGTGCGCACACCCGCCGCCTGGTTGAAAATTTCACCGGCGATATGCGCCAGCGTGCCGATGCCCAGCGATCCGTAGTTGTATTTGGAAGGATCCTTCTGCAGCAACGCCACCAGTTCACGGATATTCTTCGCGGGCAAATTGGGATAAACCGCCAGAATGTTCGGAATCGACGCGACCTCGGTAATGGCCGTGAAATCGCGGATCGGATGATAGGGCGGTGTTTTCTGCAGCAGTGCGCCAACGGTATGCGGCGGCGCGACCATGGCATAGGTATAACCGTCACCGGTCGCCTTGGACAACAGGCTGCTGCCGATCAGGCCGCCCGCACCGGGCCGGTTATCGACCACCACCTGCTGGCCGTAGAGTTCGGTCAGCGGGACGCTGAGCGTGCGCGCGAGAAAATCACTGGCTGACCCTGGCGGCAGCGGCACGATCACGCGGATCGGTCGCTCGGGAAACTTCTGCGCACCGGCAACGCCAGCAATCGCCAGCAACATAACCGCTGCAAAACCGTGTATCCATTTCATGCCTGTCCCCTCCCTGGTATTCCGGGTAGCAGTCCCGGACTGTTTGGTATTTTCACGCGCATCACCGATGCGCGCCGCACCATGTTAAGGGCTGCTTCCGATTTGCACAATGCGGACGATCGTTGCGCTCGTCCATGGAGCCGCCTAAAGTATCGCAACAACGAAGGATTCCAATGACCATTTCATTCATCCAGCACGTAAACATCCGCTGCGCGCCGGGCGACCTCGCCGGACTCGAGCGTTTTTATGCCGAAGTTGTCGGACTGCAGCGCGGACACCGGCCACCCAACCTGCGCAACAAGGGGATCTGGTTATATCTGGGCGAACAGCCTTTGATACACGTCACCGCGCGCTGCGCGGAAGGTTTTGTGCAGGCCGAACACCACGGCAGCGTCGACCACGTGGCCTTTCAGTCGCATGGCGCTGCGGCATTTGCCGACAAGCTGCGCGCCCTGAACATTACTTACGAAGAATCCAACGTAGCCGGCGCCGGCTATCAGATGTTTATCCGCGATCCCGTAGGCACGGTTCTCGAATTCAATTTCCCCAACAGCGAAGCGCCGGCCTGATACCTCAGGCTGCCGGCTTGCCCCAGCGACTGCCATAAAATCGCTCCCCCACGGGTTTGCGGCCGCGTGCCTTGAGTTCCTTCTGCCGGGTCTCCTCGTCCTCAATGGTTTCCGGTGCGGCCTGATAACCCACGGCGATCATGGCCATCGGCATGAAATCCTCGGGGATGCCGAAAGCGGTTCGCGCCCTGGCCATGTCAAAACCACCCATCTGGTGTGCAACCAGTCCCTGCGCGACGGCCTCCAGCGACAGGGCCAAAGCCGCCATGCCGGTGTCATAGTGTGACCAGCGGTTGGGCTGTCCGTTGTGCTCGAAGTTCGCTCCGGCGCAGGCCATGAACAGCAGCGGCACCTTGCCCGCCCATTTTTTGTTGTTATCCGACAGGCAGTCGAAGGCCTGCTGCCAGCCTTCGGCATCGGTCGCGCGGTTCCACACCAGAAAACGCCAGGGTTCCGCGCCGAAGCATGACGGTGCCCAGCGCGCAGCTTCGATCAGCGCTGCAGTTTGTGCCGGCGTCACGCCATGCTGCGCATCAAAAGCGCGCGGACTCCAGCGGCGCGCCGACAGTTCGTTGATGGGTACGCTGGTGATTGCGTTGCGATTCTGCATGGGTGTCTCCATGAATAAAACAAAAGAAAAGCTTCAGATGATTTCGCCGCCCGTTTCATCGGGCGCATTGACCGCGATCCAGTGAGTGACCCGTGGCGGACCTTCGCCGCGGTGAAACGCACGAACACGCTCGAACAACGGCGCGTCACCCGCGGTACCGCGGTGATGCTGACGCATGTGCTCGGCCCAGGACTCTACAACAAAAGTTTCAATATACCGCCCGGCCTCGTCGGGATCCTCAAACAGCCCCCAGGACAAGGCCCCGTCGCGGCGACGGATGCGCTGCATGCTCTGTGCCGCGGCGACAAACGCATCGGTGTCTTCCGGCGCAATCCGGTATTCGACGTGCACCGCCACCGGTCCGCGCTCCGGCGCGATCTCAGCATGCCCCGGTGAACGCATCAGCGCTGCCGGCGCGCTGCGGGCCAGACCGTCATCACCGCCCAGCGTCAGCCGCCAGGTGAGCAGCATCGCCAGCAGCGCGCCGGCGGCGGACAGCAGCAGCGCCTGCGGCACGCCCCCGCGCAAGGCCAGCGCGCCCCACAACACCGCGCCACCGGTCATGCCCGCGGCATAAACCATCAGGTATACCGACAACGCACGTGCACGCACCCATTGCGGCACCGCGGTCTGCGCACTGACATGCAAGGTCGACAGCAGCGCGAGCCACGCCGCGCCGCAGGCCAGAACACCCGGAAGCAATACATAAAGGCTGCCGGCCAGCGCAACCGCTGCCGTGCCCGCCGCGTAGACCACCGTCGCGCCGCGCACCAGCACATCCCGGCTGCAGCATCGCCGCAAAGCCGGCATGAACAGCGCGGCGCTGACTGCACCGGCGCCGATGCCAGCGAGCAGCAGACCATAGGTACCCGCCCCTCCGCCGGAGTTACGCGCGACCAGCGGCAACAAGGCCCATGTCGCCGATGAAAAAGCAAAAAATCCGGCAGCACGTCCCATCACATACTGCAAGGCCGTCGCTTCCCGCACATAACGCACACCGGCGCGCAAGGCACCGGAGAAACGTTCCGCCGGCAGGGTGCTGGGCGAAGGTTCACGCGGCCAGCGCACCAGGACAACGATAACGCCGATGAATGAAAAAGCATTAAGCATGAACGCGGCCTGCGGCCCCGATGCCGCGACGATCACCCCGGCCAGCGCGGGGCCGACGGCCCGCGCGAGATTGATGCCGAGGCTGTTCAGCGCGATCGCCGCCTGCAACTGTCCGCGCGGAACGATTTCATGCACCGTCGCCGCCCAAGCCGGCGTATTCAATGCCGCGCCGCAGGCCAGCGCAAAACTGAAGGCCAGAAGTCCCCAGGCAGTCATCCAGCCCATCGCCGTAGTTAGCGCCAGCGCCAGCACCACCAGCAACATCCAGACCTGGGTATAGATCAGATAGCGTCTGCGGTCGAGAATGTCGGCCAGTGCACCGCCGGGCAGTGCCAGCAGAAAAATCGGCAGTGCGGTCGCCGCCTGCACCAGCGACACCATCAAGGGGTTCGGATTCAGCGTGACCATCAGCCAGCCGGCACCGACCTCATGCACCCAGGTACCGATATTGGAAACCAGCGTGGCAATCCACAGTGCGCGGAACAGCGGCTGGCGCAAAGGCGCCCAGGCGGAAGGCGGCGATTCGGTATGGGGATCAGTCATGGCATGAGGGCAGCGAGGCGCCATCATAACCGAGGGCATGGCCGCCGCGCTGCACCTCAAACAAACGTAAAGATGTCCACCGGACCGCCGGTCTCGATCCACGCTTCAAGACCGCCTTCCAGCGGCCGCACACGGGTAAATCCCCGGTTCATCAGGATGCGGGCGACACGCGCCGCGCTGGCTTCATTGGGTCAACTGCAATACACCACCACATCGCGATCCGGCGGTATGCCGGGCAGCGCGGCGGCCGCGTCGTCCAGATTGACCGGCACCGCTCCCGGAATATGCCGGGGGTCGAGCTGACGTACTGTTGCCGAACGCACGTCAACCACAACCGGCGGCAAAGGCGCCTGCATCATCTCGCGCAACTCGTCGACGGTAATCCGCGCCGTACGCAACATGCGCAGGAACAGATAACGTTCCGCAGCCTTGATGCCGGCATAAACCAGGATCACGCCGCCGATCAGCAGCAAGGCACCGGAACCGAGATCAGCCAGACGCTCGAGCGCCCATTCAATTTCAGCATGAAATACCGCGCCGAGCGCCACCGGCAGCGCAACCCACAGCAGTGCGCCGGCCGTACTGAACAACAGAAAAGATAAAAAACCCAAACGCATGGCGCCGGCCAGCGGCGGTGCCACGGTGGCAAAACCGGGAATGTATTTGGCAACCAGCAGCGCCGGGGCACCCCAGCGTTCGAATATGGATTCAGTCTGCTTAACGCAGGAATCCGGCTCGATCGCGATACGGCACAAGGTGCGCAGTACGCGATGCCCGTAACGGCGGCCGGCGTAAAACCACGGAATGTCACCGAGCAGCGCCGCTGCAGTCGCCGTCATCAGCAATGCCGCATAGCTGAATTCACCCTGCGCCGCCAAGGCACCCGCGACAACCAGTACAGGCACCGCCGGCAGGGGAATCCCCGCCTGCGTCAGCAACACGTTGGCAAACACCAGGATCAACCCGTGCTGCGCCAGCAATTGATTCAGATTCTGCATCCAGCCTCCCCAATCACCGTACCCGGAAACAATCAATCAAAGCGATAGGCATCCATGCCGATCACACCGTAAGTAAAAGCGTCGTGCACACGTTGCGGACGGATGCCGGGTGTTGCAGCACCGGCTGCGGTGAACAATGGCAACAGGTGTTCTTCGCCCGGATGATTGCGCACGGCCTGCGGCGCCAGGGTTCTGTAACCAACCAGTGCTGCCTGATCCATCGACAACACCCGGTCATGAAGCCAGTCGTTGAACTCGCTGACCCAGGAAGGCGGTGGCGAATCATAATGATGACGGCCGAATTCTTGCAGGTTGTGGGTTACGCTGCCTGAAGCGATGATCAGCACACCCTCATCACGCAAGGGCCTCAGCGCCTCGCCCAGCCGCCAGTGATGTTCCGGCCCGAGCCGGCTTTGCACCGACAGCTGGGTCACCGGGATATCCGCTTCCGGATACATCAGCATCAACGGCACCCAGGCGCCGTGGTCCAGACCGCGATCCTCGTTCGTTGAGGCGGCAAAACCGGATTCGGCGATCAAAGCCGCAGCCCGCACGGCCAGTTCCGGCGCACCCGGCGCCGGGTAGCGCATCGCATACAGCGCCTCCGGAAAACCGTAAAAATCATGAATCGTCTCCGGCTTCAGCGCACGGCTGATTGCAGGCGCCGCGGTTTCCCAATGCGCCGAAATCAACAGAATCGATTTCGGACGCTCAAATCCGGCGCCGAGCTGCGCGAGGAATCCGCGCGTCGGCCCCGGCTCCAGGGCCAGGGTCGGTGCGCCATGCGAAACAAACAATGCGGGAAGACGGGTCATGATGTCGGCTTTGAAGACTATACCAATCGCTGCGGATCAGGCCTTGTGTCGTTTCACCCAGGCCACGTAGCGATCCACCCAGCCTTGCAGGAAGGCGCGGCTGTCCGCTCCGATATTGCCGTCGGTATCAAACAGCCCGTCCTTCGCCTGCAGGAATACTTCGGGCTGTCCCAGCGTGGGCACATCGAGGTAGGCGAGGATGTTGCGCAGGTGCTGCTGCGCCAGCGCGGTGCCGATGGCACCGACCGAAATGCCCAGCACGCCTGCAGGTTTGCCGCCCCAGACACTCTGCCCCCAGGGCCGCGAGGCATGGTCGATCGCGTTTTTCAGCACGCCGGGAATCGAGCGGTTGTATTCCGGTGTCAGGAACAGCAGTCCGTCCGCGGCGACAACCTCCCTGCGCAGCCGCGTTACCGAAGCTGCGGGCTGGTTGTCGTCATCCTGGTTGTAGAGCGGCAGGTCATCGATGCGCACCTTGCTGAACGAAAACTCCGGCGGCGCGAGTTTCACCAGCGCGTCGGCCAGCTTCTGGTTGAGGGAATCCTTGCGGATGCTGCCGACGATGACGGCAATCTTGTATTGGCTCATGTTATTTCCTTTTCAAAATTTCAATGGGTCATTCTTCAATTTTTACGGCAGATCGAACACCAGCACTTCGGCCGCCTTGCCGCTTTCGATGCGGATCGTGCCCGCACCGGTCTTCAGTGCATCCCCGGCACGCAGGGGCTGGCCGTTGACGGTGACGCTGCCGCGCGCGACATGCACATAAGCCCTGCGACTGGCCGCGATCATCTGTTCGGCCGTCTCGTCGCCGTCGAACAAGCCGGCGTAGAGAAAGGCATCCTGATTCATGCTCACCGAACCGTCACGCCCGTCGGGTGAAGCAATCAGGCGCAGGCGTCCGCGTTTTTCTCCAGCGGAAAAATGTTTCTGTTCATACGATGGCTTGATGCCGGTGAACCTGGGCTGGATCCAGATCTGCAGGAAATGGGTCACGCCGGTTTTGTTGTGATTGAACTCGGAGTGGCGCACGCCGCTGCCCGCGCTCATGCGCTGCACGTCGCCGGGCACGATCTGCGAGCCGTTGCCCATCGAGTCTTCATGCGCCAGCGCGCCTTCGAGCACATAGCTGATGATCTCCATGTCGCGATGGCCGTGGGTGCCGAAACCGGCGCCGGGCTGGACGCGATCCTCGTTGATCACCCGCAGCGGGCCATAACTGACATGGTCCGGGTCGTAATAATCGGCAAATGAAAAGCTGTGGTACGAGTCCAGCCAGCCGTGGTTGGCATGGCCGCGGTCTTCGGCTTTACGCAGTGTTTGCATCGCAGCTCCTTTTCCGTGTGAATTGATCGGGTATTGCAGTGGGGCGAATCTTAGGCAAGCCGGAAACAACAAGAAATCGGAAGATTTTGACTGAATCAATCAAATTTAATGAACATAAATACTGTTTAAAAACATTATGTTATATTTATAAAATTGAATTTTACTTTCATTAGATCAATAAATTTATAAAATGAGACTGTCCCTCGATGCCCTGCTGGTGATTGATGCCATCGATCGCAAAGGCAGCTTTGCCGCCGCGGCGCACGAGCTGCACCGCGTGCCCTCCGCGGTGACCTACACCGTGCAAAAACTGGAAGAGGATCTGGACATCCTGCTGTTCGACCGCCGCGGCCACCGCGCCAAACTCACTGCTGCGGGACGCGAATTGCTGACCGAGGGCCGTCATCTGCTGCGCGCCGCAGGCGAGCTTGAAGCGCGCATCAAACGTGTCGCCACCGGATGGGAAGCCGAACTGCGCATCGCCTGTGACGGCATCCTGCCCGCCGCGGCAATGCTCCGGCTGGCTCAGGATTTTTATACGCAGAACGCCGATACGCGGCTGCGCTTCAGCAACGAAGTGCTGGGCGGCTGCTGGGATGCGCTGGTTTCAGGGCGCGCTGATCTCGCGATCGGCGCGTCGGGCGACGGCCCTTCCGGCGGTGGATATCAGACCCGGCCTCTCGGCGAAATCGACTGGGTGTTCGCGGTCGCGCCGTCACACCCACTCGCCAGCGCTGCGGAACCGCTGCTGCGCACCGACATCGTCAATCATCGTGCCGTCGCGGTGGCCGACAGCTCGCGCAATCTGCCGCCGCGCACCACCGGCCTGCTCACGGGGCAAGACACACTGACCATTGCCGATGCCGGCATCAAACTGCAGGCGCAGGCGATGGGGCTCGGCGTCGGTTACCTGCCGCAATGCCTCGCGCAGGCCGCTGTCGCCAGCGGTGAGCTGGTGATCAAGCAAACCGAAGAACCCAAGGTCAGCCAGATGCTGTTCCTCGCCTGGCGCACCGCGCATCGCGGCAAGGCACTGAAGTGGTTTGTCGATCAGGTCTTTGTGCCGGGCTGGCTGGACCGCGCGTTGCGCGCCGGCAAAAGTTGACCAGCACCTGACCGGTCAGCGCATTCCCGGCGCAGCTTGGACCGTATGCCGTTCGCCGGCGATGTAGGTATAGGCGACGGGAATCACAAACAGCGTGAACAGCGTGCCGATGGTCATGCCGCCGACCACCACCCAGCCGATGGCAGAACGTGATTCGGCACCGGCGCCGGTGGCCATCGCCAGCGGCACCGCACCCAGCACCGTCGCCGCAGTCGTCATCAGGATCGGCCGCAGGCGCAAGGTGCAGGCCTCGACCAGCGCCTCGACTTTTTCGCGCCCCTTGTCGCGCAACTGGTTGGCGAACTCGACAATCAGGATGCCATTCTTGGTAATCAAACCGATCAGCATCACCAGCCCGATCTGGCTGTAGACGTTGAGTGTGCCGCCGGTGAGCTTGATCGCCAGCAGCGCACCGGCCATGGCCAAAGGCACGGTCAACATGATCACCAGCGGGCCGCGAAAACTCTCGAACTGCGCGGCCAGCACCAGATAGATGAACACCAGCGCAAGCACAAAAATCACGTATAGCTGCTTGCCGGATTCACGGAACTCCCGCGACTGCCCATCAAGCGCAGTCTGGTAGTCCGGCGTCAGCACTTCAGCCGCCGCCTGATCCAGCACGCCAAGCGCTTCGGACAGCGTATAACCCGGCGCCACATTGGCGGAAATGATCGCCGCACGCAGACGGTTGAAGTGGTTGAGTTCCTTCGGTGCCACCGTCTCGGTCAGCGTCACCAGGTTCGACAACTGCGTGATGTCGCCACGCGAGCCGCGCACATAGATCGAGGTCAGGTCATTGGGCTGGCGACGGTCCTTGTCCTCCAGCTTGACAATGACATCGTACTGCTTGCCGTCCCGCTTGAACCGCGTTACCTGGCGGCCGCCCAGCAGCGACTCCAGCGTGCGGCCGATGGTCTCGACCTGGATGCCCAGGGCAGCCGCCTTCTCGCGGTCAATCACCACCGACAACTGCGGCTTGTTGAGCTTGAGGTCACTGTCGACGTTGGTCAGCGCCGGCGAACGGCGCGCCTTCGCCATCAGCGCGGTGACGGAACGGTCCAGTTCCTCGTAGGAATTGCCCTGCACCACGAACTGCACCGGCGGGTTGCGGAAATTCTGCCCGAGCGAAGGCGGGTTGACCGGAAACGCGAGCACGCCGGGCATGGTTGCGAACATCTTCGGCGCCACGGCAGCGGTCACCTGCTGCGTTTTGCGGCTGCGCTCGCTCCAGTCGGTCAGACGCACAAACGACAGGGCAAAGTTGACCGGATTCGGGCGATCCAGGCCCGGCGCAACCACCACGAAGTAGGAGCTGATTTCCGGCACCCCGGCATAAATCTTCTCCCATGCGCGCGCGTAATCATCGGTGTATTCCTTGGTGGCGCCTTCGGGGGCCACCATCACGCCAAGGAAAAACCCGCGGTCCTCCAGCGGCGACAGTTCGGACTTGATGGTCAGCAACAATGCAGCGCCGCCGGCGGCAAGCAGCACAAACAGGGCGACCACGACGCCGCGCTGCGCCAGGCTGCGCCGCAGCAAGCGCTCATAGGCGGCCGCCATGCCCTGGAAAAAACGCTCCAGCACGTTATAGATGCGCCCGTGGGCAGTTTCATGGCGCAGCAGCTTCGAACACATCATCGGCGTCAGCGTCAGCGCAACAAAGCCTGACACCACCACCGCGGCAGCCACCGTCAGCGCGAACTCGAGGAACAGGCGCCCGGTATTGCCGGTCGCAAAGGCCAGCGGCGCAAACACCGCCGCCAGGGTCACCGTCATCGCGACTACGGCAAACGCAATCTCGCGCCCGCCGGTCAGCGCCGCCTCGACCGGCTTCATGCCGTCTTCGATGTGGCGATGGATGTTCTCAAGCACGACGATCGCGTCATCCACCACCAGACCGACCGCAAGGACGATGCCCAGCAGTGTCAGCACGTTGATCGAAAAGCCCATCATCCAGATCAGGAATAACGCGCCGATCAGTGAAACCGGGATGGTCACGAAAGGAATCAGCGTTGCGCGCATCGACCGCAGGAACAGAAAAATCACCAGCACCACCAGCACCAGTGCCTCAGCCATCACGGTGTAGACCGAAGTGATCGACTTCTCGATGAACACCGAGGTATCAAAAGCCACCGCGATCTGCATGCCCGGCGGCAATGCAGCGGCGATTTTCGGCACCTCGGCCTTGACCGCCTGCGCCACGCCCAGCGTATTGGCGGTGGACTGCTTGACGATGCCCAGCCCCACCGCCGGCTTGCCGTTGACGCGCAGGATGTTGCGTTCGTCCGCGGCGCCCAGTTCGGCACGACCGACATCACTCAACCGTACCGGATAACCCTTCACTTCGCGGATGATCAGCTGGTTGAACTGCTCCGGCGAGCGCAGATCGGATTCCGACAGTACGGTGAACTCGCGCTGGCTGCTTTCAATGCGACCCGAAGGCACTTCGATGTTCTGCTTGCGCAATGCCTCCTCAACATCCTGCGGCGTCAGCGCGTAGGCTGCGAGCCGTTCACGATCCAGCCAGATGCGCATGGCATAACGGCGCTCGCCGCCGATAATCACCGAAGCCACGCCCGGCAGGGTCTTCAGGCGATCGGCAACATAACGGTCGGCATAATCGGAAATCTCCAGCGCGGCATGCTGCTCGGAAAACAGCCGCAGCCAGATGATGGCCTGGGCATCGGCCTCGACCTTCGCGATGATCGGTTCCTTGACCTCCAGCGGCAGCCGGTCACGCGCGCGCGAGACACGGTCACGCACATCACTCGCCGCAAGATCGGGATCGCGGTCGTTGGTGAATTCAACGGTGATCTGACTGACTTCCTCGCGGCTGACCGATTTCAGCGTCTTCACGCCTTCGATGCCGGAGATGCTGTCCTCCAGCGGCTGCGTCACCTGCGATTCAATGACCTGCGGGCTGGCGCCGGTGTAAACCGTGCGCACCGACACCACCGGTGAATCGATTTTGGGATATTCACGAACCGTCAGCCGGTCAAACGCGATGATGCCGATCAGCACGATCAGCAGACTCATCACCGTGGCCAGCACGGGACGTTTGACGGAAATCTCCGGCAGGAACATCGCGCTGCGCCTTCCTACTTCTTCGCGGGCGGTTTATCGTTCGCCGCCGGTTTGTCACCAAGAATGCTGACGGCGGCGCCGTCCTGCAGCTTCAATTGCCCGTCAACAACAATGGTTTCGCCTGCCTCGAGGCCCTTGACGATTTCGACCTCGCCCGGACGCCGCGCACCCATCTCGACTTTCACCAATTGCGCTTTGCCTTCGGCAATGCGGAACACAAAACGGCCGTCGCCACGCGGCACGATGGCCTGCTCCGGCACCAGCAGCGCATTGTCGCGGCGTTCCAGATCCAGGCTGACGCGGGCAAACATGCCCGGCTTCAGCCGGACACCGGGATTGGGCAGGCGCGCGCGCAGCAGCACCGTGCGCGTGGACTCGTCCACCGCGGGTTCAATCGCATAAATCGAACCGCTGAAGGATTCGCCCGGGTAGGCATCCACATTGATGACCAGTGGCTGCCCGACTTTAATGCGCCGCAGATAAGCTTCAGGCACGCGAAAATCCAGCTTCAACACGCCGATGCCTTCCAGCCGCGCAATGTCCTGCCCGGCCTTGGCGTAGGCGCCGGGGCTGACCTGGCGCAGGCCGGTGACACCTTCAAACGGCGCGCGGATCGTGCTTTTCGCCAGCTTGGCCCTGATTTCAGCTTCGCGCGCGGTGGACTGGTTCAGGTTCTCGCGCACTTCGTCCATGGCCTGCGCGCTGATGAAGTTTTTCTTCAGCAGTTCCTCGGAGCGCTTCAGGCGGCTGCGATTCAGGTTGGCCGCGGCCGTCGCGGACGCCAGTTGCGCCTCGACTTCAGATGCATCGAGAGAGACCAGCCTGTCGCCCTTGCGCACCAGTTGGCCTTCCTGAAAATGAAAAGCCTCGATGCGACCGTCGATCTCGGGACGGATCATCACCGCCTCATTGGCCAGCAACGTGCCCACTGCAGTGACACCATCAATCACCGTCCCACGACTGACGGCCGCAGCCTTTACTGGCAGCGCGCGCGCCGGCCCTGCGCCGTGCTTGCCTGCAGGCGCGGACTGCGGCTGCGAAAAATGCTTCCAGGCGAATCCGGCGCCGGCGAGTAGCGCAACGGCGAGGAACAGGTATGCAATGCGTTTCATCTGAAAACTGCCGGAGGATAGACGATGGGGATAAACAACGAAGGACGAAGACAAGCGACAGAATAAGCCGCTTCAGATGGACAACGGCGGGAGGCAGAAGTTTACAGCTTCAACTGCAGCCTGTCAGAGACAAATCACGCCGCCTCAACCCCGGCACGCGGCGCACCCTTGCGCGGCAGCCGCTCAGCCCGGCAGGTTGTCAGCGATCCAGTCCGCAACAAAATCCACGCCGGCCTGACGATTATCAACATGCGCATGCTCGGCGCCGCCATCCTCAGCGGTGAACACGCGCAGCGTCTTGCGTTTGGAACCTATCGCGTCATGGAGTTTCTGCGCGTTCTCCGCCGGCACCACACGATCATTGGCGCCGTGTGTCACCAGAAAAGGCATGGTGATCTGATGGGCGACGTCCTTCAGCGTGAAACGCTTCGCGATCTCGATGCCGCCGTCGGCATCCGGCGCGCCCACCACCCACTGAAACTGGAAATTCGACTGCGCCACCTTGTGACCCTCGGCCTGCGCCTTTTCCTTGATGCGCTGCTGCCATCCGGCAAGATCCCAGTGCAGCGCGGTCATCGCCACACCGGCGGCATAACGTTTCTCGAACGCAGCGATGCGTGCCGAGTAATAACCGCCGAAGCTGTAACCCATGATGACGACACGCGCAGGATCGACATCGGCGCGCTGCGCGACATAGTCGTAGGCCGCCTTACCCGGGACTTCGTAATCGTAGCGGCTGTGGATGCCGCGGAAGCGCAGGGTCTCGCCCTGCCCCGGCCCGTCAATCGCCAACGTATGCATGCCGCGCTTCGCGAACTCGAGTCCGGCGAAAATCACGCTCATTTCCTTGCAGTTGTCCATGCCATTGAAAATCACCACGGTCGGCGCGCGCAGCGACACGCCAGGTGCCTTCATGAACAGCGCAGGCAAGGTTTTGCCCTCCCGCTTTTCATCCTCATAAGGCACTTCAACAAATTCAATTTCCGGATGGCGGCGAGTCAAACCTTCACGGTAGCAGCGATAGGCCTTGCGCCCCACGGCAACCTTGGCTTCGCCCGGCGGTATGAAACGCTCGCCGGTGTAGTAATAGTTTCCG
>JBIIZE010000041.1:0-10370 GCA_044346435.1 Burkholderiales bacterium | reverse complement strand
GATGCCGAAGCTGGAGTAAGCGAACGGTGAGGCGATGAAGGTAATGATGCCGAAAATGCCGACGGATTTGGGCAGGCGGTTGCGGGTCGCGGTGCAGGGGCTGCACATCGGCGGTTTGACATTGCCGTTGCTGTCGGGTGAATCCGGCACTTCGGTTTCAGTGACAGAGTTGCCGCACCAGATGCACAGTTGCGGAAACCGGTGGCGGTGACGTTCGACTACCACGTATTTTTCACTGCGATAAATGCCGGCCGTACCAGACAAAATCAAACCCTTCGCAACCCGATTGATGAAGATGATGAATCACGCCAGATTGCTGCATTATGATCTACATCAATAACAACAGCTTGGCGCCGCTCAGTTGAATGCCGACAGTCCGGTCTGGGCGCGGCCCAGTACCAGCGCGTGGATGTCGTGGGTGCCTTCCAGCGTGTTGACAGTCTCCAGGTTGAGCATGTGGCGGATCACCGGGAATTCGTCGGAGATGCCGTTGCCGCCGAGCATGTCGCGCGCGGCGCGGGCGATCTCCAGCGCCTTGCCGGTGGAATTGCGCTTGAGCAACGACACCATTTCCGGCGTCGCCAGTCCCTGATCGCGCAGACGGCTGACATGCAGGCAGGCGAGCAGTCCCAAAGCGATCTCGGACTGCATGTCGGCCAGTTTTTTCTGGATCAGCTGGTTTGCGGCCAGCGGCTTGCCGAACTGTTGGCGGTCCATGGTGTACTGGCGCGCGGTATGCCAGCAGGCCTCGGCGGCCCCGAGCGCGCCCCAGCAGATCACGAAACGCGCGTTGTTGAGGCAGCCGAAGGGGCCTTTGAGTCCGGACACATTAGGCAGCAGGTTGGCTTCGGGCACGAACACGTTGTCCATGATGATTTCACCGGTGGGCGAGGCGCGTACCGAGAACTTGCCTTCGATCTTGCGCGTTGACAGTCCTTCCATGCCGCGCTCGAGGATGAAGCCGCGGATCACGCCGCCATCATCCTTGGCCCACACGATCATGATGTCGGCGATGGGGGCATGGGTGATCCAGATCTTGTTGCCGGTGAGGCGGTAGCCGCCATCGACGCTGCGCGCGCGACTCAACATGCTGCCGGGGTCGGAGCCGTGGTCGGGTTCGGTCAGACCGAAACAGCCAAGGAGCTCGCCGGTGACCATTTTCGGCAGGTACTTCCGGCGTTGTTCTTCAGTGCCGTAGGCATAGATCGGCGTCATCGCCAGTCCGCTTTGCACGCCGCAGGCGGAACGGAAGGCGGTATCGACGCGTTCGAGTTCGCGCATGATCAGGCCGTAGGCGACATAACCGATTCCGGCACAGCCGTAACCCTCCAGCGGCGCGCCGAGGAAACCCAGCGCACCCATCTCGCGCATGACTTCGCGGTCAAAGGTTTCGTGGCGGTTCCAGTCGCGGATGCGCGGCGCGAGCTTTTCCTGTGCGTACTGGCGCGCGGTGTCGCGGATCATGCGCTCTTCGTCAGTGAGCTGGGCTTCGATCAACAGCGGGTCGTCCCACTGGAAGCGGCCGCCGGTGAGGGTAACGGAGGTATGGTCTGTGGTCATTCGGATTCCGTATCGAGAGGAGCCCCGGAGCCGGAGCGGCAACAATTACCGGTTGCGGTCGATGATATGCGTGGGCAGGCCGTCGATGCTGGTCTGGTTTTTCAGCGCCCAGTAGTCGAGAAGACCGGCTTCGCCCTTTTTCTCGGCCCAGGGTTCGAGCTGGCCGCGCTGGTCTTGGTAGTCGTACAGCGGCACACCCATGCCGCAGGAAGTTTGTACACGATCGATGGCGAGATCAAAAATCTGCCGTGCGCCGGGCAACGGATTGAACAGGGCATACAACACGTTCCAATCCGTATCGCCGGGGTGTACCACGCGGGCCTTGCCGTAAAGGCGCAGGATCAGCGGTGCACCTTCGAAGGCGCAGAACATGATGGTCATGCGCGCATCAGCCTGCACATGCGCGGAAGTTTCGTTGCCGCTGCCGGTGACGTTGAGCCAGGCCACGCGTTGCGGATCCATTACGCGCAGCGAATCCATGCCTTTGGGCGAGACATTGATGCGGCTGTCGGCTGTAGCAGTACCAACGAAGTACATTTTCTGCGCGGCGATGAATTCGCGGTGCCGCGCCGATAGTTCGGTATACATCTGCGCCATGTAAGACCCGGTAAATAAATGTTTCTATTGACTATTTAGTCGCGCGATCGAGGAACAGACGGACGTTGCGCAGGAGCTCGTTATCCAGGCCATTAAAAAAATGGTCGGCGCCGGCGACGCTGATTTGTGCCGAGCCGCGGATGTTGCGGATGGCGTTGGCGCGGATTGCGGCGGCTTCCAGCACTGCCGGAAGGTCTTTTTCACCATAGAGGTCGAGTACCGGGGCCTTGAACATTTCGGGTTTTGTGTATTCTCCGGAAAGTCCGATCGCCACCCAGGCATCGATCGATGGCGCGTCGGGTCGATTGAGGAACACATTGGTCATGCGCGTGCCGAGGCTGTGCGAGACGATGGCGATTTTTTTGTAACCCTTGCCGCGCAGGTAATTCACCGCTACGCCGATGCGTTCGGCAGCTTCCGGAAATGTCGGCGGATAGCTGCTGCCGGGCGCATCGCTCGCCATCACCGGCATCTGCACCGACAGTGTGGCGTAACCCTGCTCGGACAGCTGGCTGCGCAGCGGGTTGATCAGACCCCAGTCCGGATGCACGCCGAGACCGTGTATGACAACGACGCCTGCACGTGCCTTGCTGTTGGGGGTGTAGATGCCGAGGAATTTGCGGCCAGCCGGCAGCACGAGTTGCACCGGGTCACCGACCAGAATGGCGGGGGTGATTTCATCGGCCCAGCGCTGCTCCCGGGCATAATCGGCCTGCGCGAAACAGTGCAGGCTTGCAACACTCAGCAGTATCGCAAGCCATGCGCGCATCAGCGGCCCTCGAACTTCGGTTTGGATTTGTCGAGAAAGGCTTTGACCCCGATACGGTAATCATCGGTGTCGAAGCAGGCGAAGCCGGTATCCCATTCTTCGGCGGGTATGTCGGCGCGCACGGTGAGGCGTTCGATGAACTGCTTGTGCCAGCGGGCGACCAGGGGTGCGCCGTTGGCGATGCGCCGGGCGAGTGCGTAGGCTTCGGTTTCGACTTGGTCGTCCGCAACGACCTGGTTGACCAGGCCTTTGCGGTAAGCCTCGTCGGCACTGAATACGCGACCTTCAAGCAGGATCTCCAGTGCGACAGCGCGGCCGACCAGTGACAGCAGGCCGGCGAGTTCGCCGTAGCCCATGGTCAGGCCGAGCTTGTTGATCGGCACGCCGAAACGGCTGGAGGTTCCGCAGACGCGCATGTCGCACATCGCGGCAATTTCCAGTCCGCCGCCGACGCAGGCGCCTTCGATCAGCGCGACGGTCGGGTGGCGGCATTGCGCGACGGACTGCATGGTGGCGTGGATCAGATCGCCGTATTGTTTGGCCTGTCTCACATTGGCGCGTTCGGTGGCGAATTCCGCAATGTCGGCCCCGGCGGCAAAAGCCTTGCCGCCGGCACCGCGCAGCACCACGCAGCGCAGGCTGTCGTTGGCGGAGAGCCGGCGCAGGGTCTCGCCCAGACCCTCCCACATCCCGCGGTTCAGCGCGTTGAGCTTGTCGGGACGGTTCAGCGTGACGGTGGCGATGTCACCGTCGCGGTTGGTGAGGATGCTGTCAGTCATGGCGACATTCTAAACGGCCGCGCTCACGGTTTGTTTCAGTTGCTGCGTCATTCAGCCTTGGCGCCGGTGGCTTTGACCACCTTGCCCCATTTTTCGGTTTCGGACTTCACATAAGCCGCGAATTCCGCGGGCGTGTTGACGATCGGATCAACACCCTGGCTTTCGAGTTTTTGCCTGATGTCGTCGCGGGCCAGTACTTTGCGGTTGACCGCGTTGAGTTTGTCGATGATCGGTTTGGCAGTGCCGGCCGGCACCAGCAGGCCGTACCAGGTGCTGTAGTCGTAGCCGGCAACACCACCCTCGATCAGCGTCGGCACATCCGGCGCCGCCGGGGAACGTTTGGCGGTGGTAACTCCCAGCGCGCGCATGCGGCCGCTTTTGACATGGGGCAGCGCGGAGGCAAAGGTCGATACCATCATGTTGATCTGGCCGCCGAGCAGATCGGTCAGTGCGGGGCCGGTGCCTTTGTACGGCACATGAACGATGTCGATTTTGGTCTGCAGCTTCAGCAGTTCGGCCGCGAGATGGGTGCCGGCACCGGTGCCGGCGGAGGCGTAGTTGTATTTGCCCGGATTGGCGCGCGCGAGTTCGATGAATTCCTTGAGATTTCTTGCCGGCAAAGCGGGATGAATGACCAGAATGTTCGGTTGCACCGCCGACAGCGAGACCGCTGCAAGGTCGCGTATCGCGTCGTAACGCAGCCTGGTGTACAGCGTGGCGTTGAAGGCGAGGCTGATATTGCCGAACAGGATGGTGTAACCGTCAGCGGGCGACTTGGCGACAATTTCGGTACCCAGCGTCGAACCCGCGCCGCCACGGTTGTCGACGACCACCGGTTGGCCCAGCGCGTCGTTCAAACCCTGCGCAACAATGCGGCCGATCAGGTCGGTGCCGCCGCCGGGGGCGAAGGGAACAACAAAACGGATGGCTTTGTTCGGGTATTGGTCCTGGGCGAACGCAGGATGGATCAGTGCTGCGCCGAGCAGCAACACAGACAGAAGGTTTCGGGACATGGCGATTTCTCCTCCGGGCGTTGTAATTGTTTTCCGCCGGTATTATCAGTAAATAAAAGTAAAACGGCCCGCTACTGTATCGCGGGCCGTAGTGTTACGCCATGACGGGTGCTCAGGCGGCTTTGGCCGGTTTGGCGACCGATGCCGCTGCGGTGAGGCAGGCCATCGCGGCATCAACGCCGCCTTTTTTATGCGGCACGCCGGCGAGTTCAAGACCCATCTCGACGCCGGCGAGTGTGCCCAGCAGCGTGAGATCGTTGAAGTCGCCGAGGTGACCGATGCGGAACACCTTGTCGGCGACTTTGCCGAGGCCGCTGCCCAGCGACATGTTGAAATGCTCAAGCACGACTTTGCGGAAGGCCACTTCGCTGTGGCCGGCGGGCATCATCACCGCGGTCAGCACCGGTGAATATTCCGTAGGGTTCTGGCAGACGATTTCGAGGCCCCAGGCTGTTACCGCACGGCGTGTGGCTTCGGCGTGGCGCTGGTGGCGGGCGAACACATTGTCGAGGCCTTCTTCGTCCAGCAGCATTTTCAGCGCTTCCCGGAGGCCGTAGAGCAGATTGGTCGCCGGCGTGTACGGAAAGTAGCCGTTTTTGTTCGGCGCGAGCATTTCATCCCAGGACCAGTAGGAGCGCGGCAGCTTGGCGGTTTTGCTGGCGGCGAGGGCTTTGGCTGAAATGGCGTTGAAGGACAGACCGGGCGGCAGCATCAGGCCTTTTTGCGAACCGCCGACGGTGACATCGGCGCCCCATTCATCATGTCGGTAGTCGACCGAGCCGAGGCCGGAGATGGTGTCGACCAAAAACAGCGCCGGGTGTTTGACGCGGTCGATGGCCTTGCGCACTTCGTGCACGCGCGAGGTCGCACCGGTGGAGGTTTCGTTGTGGACGACGCACACGGCCTTGATGGTGTGGGCGGTATCCGCGGCGAGACGGGCTTCGATGGCCGCAGGATCGGCGCCGTGGCGCCAGTCACCGGCGATGAATTCGGGTTTGAGGCCGAGGCGCAGCGCGAGGTTTTTCCACAGTGTCGCGAATTGCCCGGATTCGTACATCAGCACGGTATCGCCGGGTGACAGCGTGTTGACCAGCGCTGCTTCCCAGGCGCCGGTACCGGAGGCCGGATAAATCACCACGTCGCCCTTGGTTTTGAACACGCGCTTCATGCCGGCGAGCACGTCTTTGCCGAGCTGGCCGAAATCCGGGCCGCGATGGTCGATCACCGGCATGTCGATGGCGCGCATCACGCGCTCGGGCACGGTGCTCGGACCGGGGATCTGCAGGAAGTGGCGGCCGGCGGTGTAAGTCATGGTCAACTCCAGAGCGTAGGTGAGCCGGCATGGTAATCCCGGCTTGACGGGTACGGCAACCATTTTTGTATGCAAAAATGACGGCGCCACCAACGTCCATACCGTAGACAGTTATAAATATATGTTTTTATTGGTATTTATTAATTGCGGCAATAGTGGATCAAAGGTATTATGCATACAAACGGAGCCACCGCATGTCCAATCCCCTGCCATCCCCCAATAATGTGACCTCGCTGGCTGACCGCCGGCTGCTGCACGAAACCGTGATCGACCAGCTGCGCGACCTGATTGTGCAGGGTGAACTGGCGCCGGAAACCAAACTCAATGAACGCGTGCTGGCCGAACGGCTGGGTACGTCGCGCACACCGCTGCGCGAGGCGATCAAGTTTCTGGCGTCCGAAGGCCTGGTTGAACTGCTGCCCAACCGCGGCGCGGTGGTCGCACCCCTGAAGCCGGAAAAGATGAAGGAAGTGTTTGTCGTGCTCGGCGCGCTGGAAGCGCTCGCCGGCGACCTCGCCTGCCGCAACGCCACCGAGGCCGACATTGCCGATATCCGCGCGCTGCATTTCCACATGCTTGCGCATCACGCCGCCGGTGAACTGGCGCAGTATTTCAAATACAACCAGCAGATCCACAGCCGGATCATGGATTGCGCCGGCAATGCCACACTGGCGGCTTCGTACCGCAGTCTCAATGCGCATGTAAAGCGCGCACGTTATCTGGCCAACCTGTCCCGCGAGCGCTGGGACAAGGCAGTGCAGGAGCACGGTGAAATTCTCGATGCGCTGACCCGGCGCGATGGTGCGCGTCTGCAGGCACTTCTGCGTGATCATCTGGCCAACAAACTGGTGCTGGTGATGGAAGCCCTCGATAAACGTAAAGCGGAGGCTGCACAATGAACGCGCCCGCCAAGCCGGTTCAGTTTCTGCGTTCCTCGCCCGAGCACAGCAAACTGGCGCAGAAACTGCGCCGCGAAGTGCGCGGCGCCGTGCTTTTTGATGCGGCCTCACGCGGACGTTATTCGACAGACGCATCGATTTACCAGATCGAACCCGTCGGCGTCGTGGTGCCGAAGGACGAGGACGACGCGCTGATTGCGATGCAGATCGCGCTTGATGCCAGCGTGCCGGTGCTGCCGCGCGGCGGCGGTACTTCGCAATGCGGCCAGACTGTCGGTGCGGCACTGGTGCTGGATGTGTCCAAGCACCTCAACGACATCATCAGCTTCAACAAGGATGCGGCGACAGTCACGGTGCAGCCGGGTCTGGTGCTCGACCATCTCAATGCCTGGCTGAAACCGCACGGGCTGTGGTTTCCGGTCGATGTGTCGACCAGCGCGCAGGCGACCATCGGCGGCATGACCGGCAACAATTCCTGCGGTTCGCGCTCGATTCAGTACGGCAATATGGTGCACAACGTGCTCGGCATCGACGCCTGGCTGGCTGATGGCGGGTCTTACCGTTTCGGCGCATTGCCCGGGAATCTCGAAGAACTGGATGCGCCGCAGGGATATCGCGACCTGGTCGGGCGCATCAATGCAATCGCCCGGCGGGAAGCCGAAGAAATCGAACAGCGTTATCCGAAAGTGCTGCGCCGTGTCGGCGGTTACAACCTCGACATGATGTTGCCCGCCGGTGCCAATATGGCGCACCTGCTGGTCGGTTCTGAAGGCACGCTGGCGTTTTCACGACGCATTGAATTGAAGCTGTCGCCGCTGCCGAAACATAAAACACTGGGCGTTTGTCACTTTCCGACTTTTTTCCAGTCGATGGAAGCGCCTCAGCACATCGTCAAGCTGAAGCCGGCCGCGGTCGAGCTGGTCGACAACACGATGATTGCGCTGGCGCGCAGCAATCCGGCCTTCCTGCCGATCGTCAATCAGTGCGTCAACGGCGAGCCCGCCGCGATCCTGCTGGTCGAGTTCGCCGGCGATGATCGTGATGAACAGATCCGCAGGCTGAAGGAGCTGGTCGAATTGATGGCTGACCGCGGCCTGCCCGGCAGTGTTGTCGAGGTGATTGATCCGGCCGTGCAGCGCGAATTCTGGGAAGTGCGCAAGGCCGGGCTGAACATCATGATGTCGATGAAGGGCGACGGCAAACCGGTATCTTTCATTGAAGACTGCGCGGTACCGCTGGAGCATCTTGCCGAATACACGGACCGCCTGACGCAGGTATTCCACAAGAATGGCACCAAGGGCACCTGGTACGCCCATGCGTCGGTGGGCTGCCTGCATGTGCGCCCCATTCTCGACATGCGCCGTGACGGCGCCGGGAAAATGCGCGCCATTGCTGAAGAAGCCGCGGCGATGGTCAAGCAGTACAAAGGCTCGTATTCGGGTGAACACGGTGACGGTCTGGTACGTTCGGAATGGATCGCACCCTTCTTCGGACCGAAGATCACCGCCGCGTTCGAAGAAATCAAGGACCTGTTCGATCCCAAGGGTTTGCTCAATCCCGGCAAGATCGTGCGGCCGTCGAAGCAGGACGACCGCAGCCTGTTCCGCTTCAAGCCTGATTATCAGGCGCAGCCGCCCGCACCGGCGCTGGACTGGTCGGAGTGGGAAACCGGCACGGAGCATCGGGGAAGCGGCTTCGCCAAGGCCGTCGAGATGTGCAACAACAACGGCCATTGCCGCAAGTTCGATGCCGGCACGATGTGCCCGTCTTATCGCGTGACCCGTGATGAAAAACATCTGACCCGCGGTCGAGCCAACACGCTGCGCCTGGCATTGTCGGGCCAGCTGGGTCCGGATGCGCTGACATCCAATGCCGTGCGTGAAGCGATGGACCTGTGTGTGTCGTGCAAGGGATGCAAGCGCGAATGTCCGACCGGCGTCGACATGGCGAAAATGAAAATCGAGTTCCTTCATCATTGGCGGCGGCACCACGGCCTGCCGCTGAAGGATCGTCTGATCGCCTATTTGCCGCGTTATGCGCCATGGGCCAAACGGCTGGCGCCGGTACTGAATCTGTTGCAGGGCATCGGCAAACCGCTGCTGGGATTCGCCACCAAACGTTCATTGCCGGCATGGCGCAGCGACGCATTTGTTGCGCCGGCGGCGCCGCAATCCACTGCAGGTCGCGAAGTCGTGTTGTTCGTCGATACCTTCAGCACCTATTTCGAACCGGAGAATGCCCGCGCCGCGATCCGCGTACTGGAGGCCGCCAGCTATACCGTGCATCTGCCGCTCCCGTCGGAAGAAACACGGCCGCTGTGTTGCGGCCGCACTTTCCTCGCCAGCGGTCTGGTCGATGAAGCGCGCGCCGAGGCGCAACGCATGATCGATACGCTGAAGCCTTATGTCGAACGCGGCGTGCCGGTGATCGGCCTGGAGCCGTCCTGCCTGTTCGGTTTGCGCGACGAGTTTTTGTCGATGCTGCCCGGCGGAGAGACTGCCGAACTGGCATTAAATGCTTTCCTGTTCGAGGAGTTTCTGGCGCAGGAGCATGACTCCGGCCGCTTGCAGTTGAAACTTAAAGCATTGCCCCAGCCCAAGGCGCTGTTGCACGGACACTGTCACCAGAAAGCTTTTGCGGCGATGCCGGCCGTGAAAAAAGTGCTCGGGCTGGTACCGAACCTCAATGTCGAAGTGATCGAGTCGAGCTGCTGCGGCATGGCCGGCAGCTTCGGCTACGAAGCACGCCACTACGATGTGTCAATGCGCATGGCCGAGGCCTCGCTGCTGCCGAAAATCCGCGAAGCCGGTGAAAACACGCTGATCGTTGCCGACGGCACCAGCTGCCGGCACCAGATTCACGACGGCGCGAAACGCAACGCAATTCACGTCGCACGGGTACTGGAGTCAGCCCTCGCGGACTGACGCCTGCAGTCAAGCGTCAGGCTTCCCGCGTATAGCGCCGCACCTTGGCTTCATCAACACGGATGCCCAGTCCGGGTCCGGTCGGGACGTTCAACCAGCCGCCGGCCAGCGCAATGGGCTCAGCGACGATGTCATCCGCAAGGTAGGGGCTGGACAGACTGACCCCCCAGTCCACCGCCGGAATTGCCGCAGCGAGATGCATCAGTCCGGCGCTCGCAACACCAGCTTCGGCGATCTTGCAGGCAAGGTTGACCTGCATGCCGAGTTTTTCGCAGAGCAGCGCGGCGTCATAGACCGGACGCATGCCGCCGAGCTTGATGGTTTTCAGGCTGCAACCCTGCGCAGCCTTCATGTCGTAGTGATGCTGCAGGTCATCCATGCTGTGCAGGCCTTCATCAACACCGATCTTGACGCGGCTTGCAGCGGCGACGCGCGCCATGCCGGCGACGTCGTGACCGGCGACCGGCTGCTCAAAAAATTCGATACGTGTATCGGCGATACCGCGGACAAACCGGAT
>JBIIZE010000147.1:0-5566 GCA_044346435.1 Burkholderiales bacterium | reverse complement strand
TCGTCCTTCACTGTGGCGCAGATCGCACGTGCGCGCTCGGCGTCGGCTTCGGGAGACGCGACACCGACCTTGATCTTGATCGCGACATAACCTTCGGCCAGCCGTTTCTGCGTTTCGGCGATGTCGCCTTCGGTACTGCCGGTGCCGATCAGACGCAGTGCGGGGACGCGCATGCGTTTGGCGCCGCCGAGCAGTTCGTACACCGGTTTGCCTTTGGCTTGCCCGAGGGCATCCCACAACGCCATTTCGATCGCCGCCTTGGCGCTGTTGTTGCCGTACAAATACTGGCCGGCGCGATGCATTGCGGCGCCGATGTCGTCGGCGGGCAGGCCTTCCAGCTTGTCGGCGAGATAACGGATCGCCGCGACCATGCTGCCCGGGGTTTCGCCGGTCATCGTCGGCGCCGAGGCGGCTTCGCCCCAGCCGACGATGCCGTCGCTGGTTTCGATGCGCGCGAGCACATTCTCGGCATTGCGCACTTCTTCGAAGGACATCTTCACCGGTTTGATCATCGGCAGGCTGATGGCAATGGCCTGGATATGCTTGATACGCATGGTTGTGGTTCCGGTAAAAAAAGCGGCGCCGCAGCGCCGCTTTCAGTTGAATAAATTCAAATGGTACTGAGACCTTAGATCTTGCCGATTTTCTGTACGGCCTTGGCCATGCGTTTGTAGTCAGCGTCGAAAAAGGCCTTGAACTCGTTGACGTCCTTGTAATCGGGGATCACCTGCACGTTTTTCAGGGCTTCAACGAAGGTCGGATCATGTGCGGCCTTACGTACCAGTTCGCGCAGCTGGTTGAACGTGGCATCCGGCAGGCCGGCGGTGGTGAACAGGCCGACCCACAGATAGGCCTCCACATCGATGCCCTGCTCCTGGAAGGTCGGGGTATCCGGGAACGACGGATGACGTTTTGCACCGGTGTTGCCGATCGGCTTGAGTTTGCCCGACACGACATGCGGGTGAATTGCCGCCGCGCCGCTGGCGGTAGCATCGACATGGCCGCCGAGTGCCTGGGTAATGGCCGGGCCGCCGCCGGTGGTCGGTACGTGACGCATCTTGATGCCGACGCTGTCGATGAACATTTCAAACGGCACATGGGTAATGCCGTAGGGGCCGGATGACGAGAAGGTATAAACCCCGGTTTTCTTTTTCAACAGCGCGGCGAATTCCTTGGCGGTTTTCACCGGCACCGAAGGATGGGTCACCATGATCAGCGGGTCAGCGCTCATCAGCGCGACAGGCTGGATCTGCGCCAGCGTGTACGGCGACTTGATGCCGTAGAGCTTGTCCTTTTCAATCACCAGGTAGATGTTGGGCGTGGTGACCAGCAGCGTGTGGCCGTCGGCCGGCTGGTTGGCAACAAAGGCGGTGCCGACTGCGGCGGTGCCGCCGGAACGGTTGACCACCGGGGCAGGCTGTTTGGTCAGGCGTTCGATGATCGCCGACAGGGGCTGGGCGTGGATCTGGTTCATGCCGCCCGGCGGATTCGGCACGACAACAGTCATTGCCTTGTTCGGAAAACCTTGTGCGGCGGCGCTTGAAGCGGCGCAGGCACAGGCAATGGCCAGCATCATACGTTTCATCAGGTACTCCTCCAGTGTGGTTTTTGCGGCGGCTTGAATGGCGGCCGGTGTTATCGGGGCTGTTGAATCGGTGCTGTTGATTTTTCAGCAAATCTCGCGCGAAAACGTTAAACCGTACGCCAGATGGTGTCAACCGGATTCGACCCCTGCCGGCAGTTGGCAACACGAGTCAAACTCGTTAGCCTACGCGCTCGGCGCGCAGCGTTGCGCGTTGTGCCGGTAACCTTCTGCGGAAACTCCGAACAATGAGCAAAAAAATCCACACCGTCCTGATCTATGGCTATGGCGTCATGGGGCAGGGCGTGGCCCGCACCTTCGCCAGGGCCGGTTTTGACACCATTATCCGCAGCAGCCGTGCCGCGGAACTGAAACATCTTCCTGCCGGTGTACGCGCGGTAGCCAAACTGCCGGAAACGCCGCCGGATCTGGTGCTGGAACTGGTGCCGGAAGAGGTGAAAACCAAGCAGGCGGTTTATCTGGAAGTGGAAGCCGCTTATCCGGGCGCGGACGTGATTATCGCCACCGGCACTTCGGGCCTTGATCTGGTGGAGCTGGCAAAACCGCTGAAACATCCTGAGCGTTTCCTTGGTTTGCACTACTTCATGCCCGCGGACCAGGCACTGGTGGTCGAGGTTATGGCGGGCCCGGCAACACCGGCAGCGCTGGTGGATCAGTGCGCCGAGGTACTGCGTCGCACCGGCAAGGAACCGGTGGTGTTGTACAAACCCATCGTCGGTTTTCTGGTGAACCGCCTGCAGCATGCGATCCTGCACGAAGCTTATTACCTGATCGAAGCCGGCGTGGCGAGCGCCGCCGATATCGATCATGCCGCGCGCCGCATGCTGGCGCCGCGGATGTGCATCAACGGCCTGATCGCGCAGAAGGATCTGAGCGGTTTGAGCATCCACGCCGGCGCGCAGGCTTCGATCGTGCCTGAACTGTTCCACAACGGCGTGCCGAATCCGATGCTGCAGAACATGGTCAAGCGCGGCGAAACCGGCACCGCGGCCGGCAAGGGTTTTTATACCTGGGACGGTTGTGACACGGAAGCGGTGCGCAAGCAGGCTTCGGTGCAGCTGGCGAAGCTGACCGAATTCCTCGACTCTGACGTGTTCAAACCCGCGCCCAAGACCCAGCCCAAGCCGCGCGATCCGCGGCAGTGACATCCGGTCAGGCGCTGCGCGCCGGTGCGCGTGAAGCCTTGGGCGTGCCGGCTGCCGTGCTCGGCGCCGGATTTCTCGGTTACGGCTCGCTGGCGGGTGATGCGGGCTACTCCATCTGGCTGACGCTGTCGGCGACGCTGGCGATCTGGGCGCTGCCCGGCCAGCTGGTGCTGATGGAAATGCATGCCCGCGAGGCTGCCTTTCTCGCCACTGTGTTTGCGGTGTCGCTGAGCGCCGCACGATTCCTGCCGATGACGCTGACCCTAATGCCGATGATGCGCGGCGGCAGCCGTGTCCGGAGGCTGTGGCAGTTCCTGTTTGCCGCGCAGTTGGTGTCGATGACCACCTGGGCAGTGGCAATGCGCCGCTTTGAAGAAATGGATGTCGACGCGCGCTGGAATTATTTTCTCGGTTTTTCTGCGGTCTGTATCGGTTCATCAATGCTGTTTGCGGTGATCGGCCAACTGCTGATAGGTGCCTTGCCGCCCTTGGCGCGTTATGGTCTGGCATTGCTGACACCTTTGTATTTTTTTGTCACGCTGGTGGGTGAGGCGCGCACGCGTATGGCCATCGCTGCGCTCGTCTGCGGCGCCGGCGTGGCGCTGCTACTGCATGTCTACGCGCCGGCATGGAGTCTGTTCGGTGCCGGCTTCATCGGCGGCACCATCGCCTGGGCCTGGCAGGGATCGCATGTCCGCCGCCGCTGAACTCTGGCTGCTGATGCTGGCCTGCGGCGGCGCGACCTATCTGTGGCGTGGTCTCGGTGTGTTGCTGTCGGGCCGGCTCAATCCGCAAAGTGCGGTATTTGAGTGGGTGTCGTGCGTGGCCTATGCGCTGGTCGCCGGCCTGATCGCACGCATCATCGTTGCACCGTCGGGCCTGATGGCGCAGACCGCGCTGACGGACCGTCTGCTGACTTGTGTGGTTGCCTTTATTGCTTATCGTTTGTCCCGCCGCAACATGTTTGTCGGTCTGCTCAGCGGCGTGCTGTTTTTCGTTGCGGCGACGCATGTGCGCAGCGTATTCCTCTAAAATCACGCCATGAGCGGCGAAATCCTGGTGACGCGAGAGGCCGATGTGGCCACCGTCACGTTGTCCAATCCCCCGAAACTGAATGCGCTGACCGTCGCAATGTGGCGCGATCTGGCGGCGGTGATGCATCGTCTGTCGGATGACGATGCGCTGCGTTGCGTGGTGCTGCGCGGCGCCGGTACGGAGGCGTTTGCCGCGGGTGCTGACATTGCCGAGTTTGCCAGGGAGCGCAATACCGTTGAGCAGGGCAAGGTTTATCACCGGGAACTGGTGTTCGGTGCGCTGCGAGCTGTTGGTGAATGCCGCCATCCGACAGTGGCGATGATTCATGGCGCCTGCGCCGGCGGCGGGCTGGAGCTCGCCTGCCAGTGTGATTTGCGCATCGCCGGGAAAAGCGCCCGTTTCGGCGTGCCGATCAACCGGCTGGGTTTTGCGATTGCCTATGACGAATTGGCGGCGCTGTTACCGCTGATTGGCCGTGCGGCGGCGTTGGAAATCCTGATCGAAGGCCGGATGCTGGATGCCGAAGAGGCTTCTGCCAAGGGTTTGCTGACGCGGGTGGTGGGCGACAATGAACTCGCCGCCGAAACTGCGGCAGCGGTGCGGCGCATTGCTGATGGTGCGCCGCTGGTGGCGCGCTGGCACAAGCAGTTCATCCGGCGGCTGACGCCACAACCGGAGTCGCTGAGCGAAGCCGAGATCAATGCCAATTTCGATTACTTCAACACTGACGACTACCGCATCGGCTACGATGCCTTCATCAACCGGCAGAAGCCCCGTTTCACCGGGCGCTGACGCGTTTTAATTCAACGACAATGGGAAACATCATGGCTGGACCGTTATCGCATATCAAAGTGCTCGACCTTTCGCGGGTCCTTGCGGGACCGTGGACCGCACAGAATCTTGCTGATCTGGGCGCGGAGGTGATCAAGGTGGAACGCCCCGGCAACGGTGATGATTCACGCAGCTATGCACCGCCGTTCCTGAAAGACGAGCAGGGCAATGAAACCAAGGAAGGCGCTTATTTCTGCGCCGCGAACCGCGGCAAAAAATCGATCACAGTGAACCTGAGCAAGCCTGAAGGCCAGCAACTGGTGCGCGAACTGGCGAAAGGCGTTGACGTGCTGGTCGAGAACTACAAGGTGGGTGATCTGGCGCGCTACGGTCTGGGTTACGAAGACCTTGCCAAACTCAATCCAGGATTGATCTATTGCTCGGTCACCGGATTTGGCCAGACCGGTCCTTACAAGGACCGTCCCGGCTACGATTTCATGGCGCAGGGCATGGGCGGTCTGATGAGCATCACCGGTGAAGCCGACGGCGTGCCTGGCGGCGGACCGCAGCGTGTCGGCATCCCGATCATCGACATGACCACGGGGATGTACGCGACGATCGCGATCTGCGCGGCACTGGCCAACCGCGCAGTGACCGGCAAGGGGCAGTGGATTGATGTCGCACTGCTCGACAGTTGCGTCGCCTTCCTCGCCAACCAGGCGATGAATTATTTCGCCACCGGAGAGTCGCCCACGCGCATCGGCAACGCACACCCGAATATCGTGCCCTATCAGACTTTCAAGACCAGTGACGGCGCCATCATCCTCGCCTGCGGTAACGACAACCTGTTCAACAAGTTCTGCGATGCCGCGGGCTGCGCGCACCTGCCCAAGGATGCGCGTTTCGCCACCAATGCCGAGCGCGTGAAGAACCGCGTCGAGATTACCCGGCTGCTCAACGAGGTATTCGAAAAACGCACGACCAAGGAGTGGGTCAAGCTGCTTGATGATGC
>JBIIZE010000008.1:0-15967 GCA_044346435.1 Burkholderiales bacterium | reverse complement strand
GGGCGACTTCGGCCTGACTGCCAAAAAGATCAACGAGACGGGTGGCGCAATTCATGTTCGGTTACGGGGCCGCGGCATGCCGCGAACGATGACGGAAACAGGCTGCAATTTATCATGACCAATTTAATTTGACAAGACTATATTGCCGGGCAAATTACGCTATAACCCTTTGTTTTAATTATTATTTTTTATAAGCGCCTGTGGGAGGCCATCTATGTTTTCTGTCGTAAAGTCATGATAATGTGAGGCATCAAAAATACCGACAACGAGGAAAACCACTCATGAAGCGACTGATCTGCCTGCCACTGGCAGCCGCCTGTGCGGTGCTGGCGGCCCCCGCGATGGCCGCCCAAAGCAATGCCTACCCCAACAAACCAATCCGACTGGTTGTGCCTTTCCCGCCCGGCGGCGGCACCGATCTGGTATCGCGGATCATGCAGCCCGCATTGAGCGCGGAACTCGGTCAGCAGATCCTCATCGATAACCGCGGCGGCGCACAGGGAACTTTGGGTACGGCCATTGCAGCCACAGCCAACCCTGACGGCTATACCCTGGTCATTTCGGAAATCGGCGCCACAGCCGTAGCGCCCGCGTTGATGTCCAAACTCAGTTTCGACGTCGCCAAGGATTTTGTCGGCATCAGCCAGTTGATCGAGCAGCCGTACATCATGACTGTGCATCCCAGCGTGCAGGCGAAGACGCTGGCGGAATTCGTCAAACTCGCGCAAAGCAAACCCAACTCGATGAACTTCGGCTCGGGCAACGTCACCGCGCATGTCGCACAGGAAGCATTTTTCCAGACGGCCAAGATCAAGCTGACCCACATCCCCTACCGCGGCTCCGGCCCTTCGGTTGCCGCGGCAGTCGGCGGCGAAGTGCAGACCCTGTTCTCCGGCCCCGGAGCGGCGATTCCGCAAATCAAGTCCGGCAAACTGCGCGGTCTCGCAGTGACCACCGCCAAACGCACGCCGCAGCTGCCGGATCTGCCGACGCTGGGCGAATCCGGATACAAGGGTTTTGCGATCAGCGGCTGGTACGGTCTGATGGCCCGGTGAAAATGCCGAAAGAAGCCGTCACCGTTCTGAACAAGGCGGTGACCAAAGTGCTGAATGGCGATACCGGCAAACTGCTCCGTGACCGCGGTTATGAACCGGTACCGACGACACCCGAGGAATTCGACAGATTCACGCGCCAGGAAATCGCGCGCTGGAGCAAGGCCGTCAAGGAATACAACATCCAGCCGGACTTTTAAGCGCCCTTTGGTGTTGGCGGCGGGCGCAGCGCGCGCCCGCCTTGAACCTGCGTTATTCGCTGTCGAATGCGGTATCGCCGTCGGCCACCGGTTCACCGGTGGCGCGCACCGCGGCAAAATCAAACAACGTGCGGTCCATCAGGTGCGAAGGCCTCACATTCTGCAGACTGGTCAGTATGGTTTCCACCCGGCCGGGCTGGCGTTTCTCCCACTCGCGCAGCATGGCCTTCATTTCCTTGCGCTTGAGGTTTTCCTGTGACCCGCACAGCGTGCACGGAATAATCGGAAACTGGCGCAATGCGGCATACGCCTCAAGGTCCGTCTCCTCGCAATAGGCCAGCGGCCGGATCACCACATTGCGGCCGTCGTCCGACACCAGCTTGGGCGGCATCGTTTTCAGTTTGCCGCCATAAAACATGTTCAGCAGGAAAGTCTCGAGAATGTCATCGCGATGGTGGCCCAGCGCAATCTTGGTTGCGCCCAGCTCCTGCGCCACGCGATAAAGCACGCCGCGGCGCAGACGGGAGCACAGCGAACACATGGTCTTGCCTTCGGGAATCACCCGCTTGACGATGCTGTAGGTGTCCTGATTTTCGATATGGAAGGGCACGCCGAGTTTGGTCAGGTAATCCGGCAGCACATGTTCCGGAAATCCCGGCTGCTTCTGATCGAGATTGACCGCAACGATATCGAAAGCAATCGGCGCATGGCTGCGCAGATGCAGCAGGATGTCGAGCAGCGCATAGCTGTCCTTGCCGCCGGACAGGCAGGCCATGACCTTGTCGCCTTCGCGGATCATGTCGAAATCGGCAATGGCCTGTCCTGCCTGGCGGCGCAGGCGCTTGACCAGCTTGTTCGACTCGTAATGATCGCGGCGTTCGCGGTTGCTGCGCGGCGTGATGTTGATGACCCGGGTATCCATGGCGATTAGCTCCGGCGCAGAATGAACCGCGCCTGTTGATACATTGAATGGCGTTCAGCGCAACTTATAAAACGATACTGCGGCCACCGTCGACGGCAATGATCTGCCCCGTCACGTATGGTGCGGTGGCCAGAAATTCGACCGCGCCGGCGATGTCGTCGGGTTCGCCGGTGCGCTTCAGCACCGACCGGTCCAGAATGCGCTGACGCTCGTCCTCATTCTGCCATTCCGGCCCGTCAGGCCACAGGATGGCGCCGGGCGACACACCATTGACCCGCACCACCGGCCCCAGTTCCAGCGCGAGCGATCGCGTCAGCGCGAGCAGGCCGCCTTTCGCCGCGGTATAAACCATGTGTGCCGCCAGCGGCCGTTCGGCATGAATATCGATGATGTTGACGATGCACCCCTGCGCACGCCGCAACTCGGCAGCAGCGGCCTGCGACAGAAACAGCGGCGCCTTCAGATTGGTGCCCATCAGGTCGTCCCACGCCTTCGCATCAATCTGTCCCAGCGGCGTCGCGTAAAAACTGGACGCATTGTTGACCAGCACATCCAATCCGCCATAAGCAGATAACGTTCGCTGGATCAGCGCGAGGGGTGCACCGGCTTCCAGCAAATCGGCCTGCACCAGCACCGCCGATCCCGGACGCAAGCCGTTGAGTTCATGCACCAGCGTCTGCGCATCGTGCTGCGAACGATTGCAATGTACGACCAGATTCGCGCCGGCCGCATGCAACCGGCGACAGATCGCAGCGCCGACGCGGCGCGCCCCGCCGGTAACCAGCGCAGTCTTGTCGTTCAATGCGGTGCTCATCTGCACATTTCCAATCCGGCAACCTGACGTAAATGATTGTTTATTTTAGCGTATTATCCCGCCGTGACTTTTCAGCCCGAGAAATCCGCCCTGCCTGAACCGGATGCCGATGCACTGGCCGTCAGCCGGGAACTGCAAACCCTGATCCATGCCGAAATCGCAAACCACGGTGGCTGGATCAGTTTTGCACGCTATATGGAACTTGCACTGTATGCGCCGGGACTGGGTTATTACAGCGCCGGCAGCCGCAAACTCGGCGCTGCCGGCGATTTCATTACCGCGCCGGAACTGTCGCCGCTGTTCGGCCGTACGCTGGCGCGCCAGCTTGCCGAACTGCTGGCGCAAGGTGTTACCGACATCATTGAACTCGGCGCCGGCAGCGGTGCGCTTGCCGCCGCGGTGCTCGAAGAACTGGCGGCACTGGATCAACTGCCCCGGCGTTATCGCATCCTTGAAGTCAGCGCCGACCTGCGTGAACGGCAGCAACAAAGACTGCGCACAAGACTGCCGCAATTTGTTGATCGTATCGAATGGCTGGATCGTCTTCCGGATCGCCTCAACGCCGTCGTCATCGGCAATGAGGTGCTTGACGCCCTGCCGGTGCACCGCATCCGCGTCAATCAGGGCAGTATCGAGGAACTCGGCGTCACCGCCGGCGGACAGGGATATTCCTGGACCATGCAACCGGCTGCGGACGCGCTCGCTGCCGCTGCCCGTCAACTGTCATTGCCCGACGATTATGAAACCGAAATCAATCTCGCTGCGCCGGCGCTGGTCTCCGACCTTGCGCGTCGACTGGACCACGGCGCATTGCTGTTCATCGATTATGGTTTTCCCGCCCGCGAGTTTTTTCATCCACAGCGCAATCGCGGCACGCTGATGTGCCACTACCGCCATCGTGTACACGAGGATCCCTTCCTGTGGCCGGGACTGCAGGACATCACCGCGCATGTCGATTTCAGCGCCGTCGCACAGGCCCGCGGGGCACTGGATCTGCTTGGTTATGTCAATCAGGCGCAGTTTCTGGTCAATTGCGGCATCACCGGGCTGCTCGCCGAAACCCCCGCCTCCGATGTCGCGCGTTACGCACCGCTTGCCGCCCAGGCCCAGCAACTGCTGTCCCCGGCGGAAATGGGCGAATTGTTCAAGGTCATTGCTCTGGGACGCGGCATTGCCTCGCCGCTGTCGGGCTTTGGTCGCGGCGATAAATCCCACACTCTCTGACCGGGCCTGCCATTCCGCTATCATGGCCAGGCCATGGTTGCCGGACACCCCATCCTGCTGCTGATCCTGTCGTTGTACGGCAGCGCCATCGCGCATGGCGCCGAATCACCGGAAACCACGCAGGCCCGCAACCACTGGGCACGAAGTCCGCACGGCGCCATGCTGGAACGCATCCTGCCGCCGGCCGTGGAACCGCAGCAGTTGCCGGAACCCCGCAGCGAAGGCGCGCAACTGATGTCGCGTTATTGCGTGCAATGTCATTACCTGCCCAGCCCGCAAATGCATGCTGCGACGCGTTGGCCTTCGGTGGTCGATCGCATGGTATGGCGCATGCGCGGCCAGGGGAATATGGGCGCATTGATGAAAGACATGATGGCGAATGTCACCGCGCCTTCGGCTGCCGAAATCGCAACGCTTTCGGCTTACCTGCACAAACATGCGCAGCGGGAAATTGATCCCAAACACCCGGCGCTGCAGACGCGCGCCGGACAAATTTACAGCCTGGCCTGTTCGCAATGCCATGCGCTGCCCGACCCGCAACGCCACACCGCCGAGGAATGGGCCCGGGTCATCAAACGCATGCAAGGGCACATGGCCTGGGCCACCACCATTGTCGGCGTGCGCGAACTGCGCACCAACCCCGAACTCGATACGGCTGAAATCCTGCGCCTGCTGCAACAATACGCCCGCCGCGATAACCGCGGCTGACGGCGGCTATCGGCGGGACAATGTGATGTCAAACACCGCCAGCCAGTTATCGCCATCGCGCTTCAACGTTGCCATCAATGGCGGCGCGATGCCGCGACCGGAATCGAAATACAGCTGGGTCACCAGTTCGGCGTAATTTGCATGGGTTACACGATAATGAATGTGCCGCGGCCGGCCAGGATACTCGCCGGGCAACAGCGTACTGTATTGGTAACGCCCCTCGCGATCGCTGGTCAGGCTTGCCCGCAGCAGGCAGCGCGGATCGTCGCGAGTGCCGCCAACCATCGTGTAATCCCCCTGTGCATCGGCCTGCCAGACCTCGATGCGTGCATCCGCCAGCGGACGGCAGTCGGACAGCCCGGTCACGCGGCCGGTCACGGTCAGCCGCTGCGCACTCTTGCCCGCCGCCGCACATAATTCAGCCACTGCAGGCGCACCGGGTTTGTAAAACGGCCCCAGTGCGTCGCGTGGTGTGGGCCGGCACACGGCGACTGCCTGCGCGGGAACAACCAATGCGCCGGCCGCAGCCAGCATCAGGCGCCGCCGTGCAAGTCGCATCATCGCGTCAGACCTTGGGTATGGCCATGCCGCGCTGCACCGCAGGCCGCGCCGAAATACGGTCATACCAGCGCTTCACGTTCGAAAAATGATTCAGATCAGTTTTGTGCCACTCATGGCGGGCAATCCACGGGTAGGTCGCCATTTCGGCAATGGTGTATTCGCCACCGGCGAGCCATTCGTTTTTTGCCAGATGTGCATCGAGCACGCCGTAAAGCCGCCGCGTCTCGGTGACATAACGTTCGATTGCATACGGCACCGGCTCTTTCGCGGCGCGCAGAAAGTGATGTACCTGACCGAACATCGGCCCGACACCACCCATCTGGAACATCAGCCACTGCAGGGCATCGTAGCGCCCGTGCACCGACTGCGGCAGGAACTTGCCGGTCTTGCCCGCGAGATAAAGCAGGATCGCCCCGGACTCCATCAAGGCGATTGGTTTGCCCTCGGGACCATCAGGATCAACAATTGCCGGAATCTTGCTGTTGGGATTGATCGCGACAAAATCCGGTTTGAACTGGTCACCCTTGCCGATATTGATCGCATGGGTCCGGTACGGCAGCCCGCATTCTTCCAGCATGATCGAAATCTTGCGGCCGTTCGGCGTGGTCCAGGTGTAAAAATCAATCATCGAAGGCTCTCCGTTCACTGTCCGGTTATTGGATTGCGTTACGAATCGCGGCGAGGCGTGCTTCAGCCACCGCCGCCTTGATGCTGTCCGGCGATTTCTGCGTGCGGGCCACCACTCCGGCATCAACCGCCAGCGCCGCATCATGCGCGACTCGCAGACGCTTGCGCGACGCGCCCGCGTCAGCAACGCCGGCGAGTGCCGCTTCCATCAGATCACGGAAACGCTCGGGACGACGCCAGGCATCAGCGGCTTCCAGCACCTGCATCAGCGCCTCGGCATCCAGTTCCGCACCATCAGCAATGGCATTGCCATGCCGTGCGGCGAGCAGAGCAAGATCACGGCAGGCGGCGGGCGCCTTGAGTTTTGTGCACAAGGCTTCGACAGCCTCGGGTTCCAGCGCACGCAGCAGTGCGGCAAAACGTACGTCCAGTGCGGCGCTTGCTGCCGCGGCGGCATCCAGTGCCGCCATGGCTTCACCATCCTGTGCCGCGTCATACAGCGCGTCGATCTGCGGCAGCACGCGGGCCAGCGCCCCGCACTCGCGCAGGATCGCAAACATCGCCGACGGCGTTTTTTCCATCAGGCCCTTCGCCAGTTCCTGCCAGACGCGTTCGGAAACCAGCGCATCGGCTTCGCCGTCCTGCACCATCTGCACCATCAGCGCCTGGGTTTCCGGCGCAACGGTGAAATCAAAGCGCGCGGCAAACCGCGCAACCCGCAGGATGCGCACCGGGTCTTCAGCAAATGCCGGACTGACATGGCGCAGTACGCCTTCGCCGAGGTCATCGGCACCGTGATAAGGATCAATCAGCCTGCCACTGTCGTCGCGCGCCATCGCATTGATGGTCAGGTCGCGGCGCTGCAGATCCTGTTCCAGCGTGACATCAGGCGCGGCATGGAAAGCAAAGCCGTGATACCCGGGCGCAGTCTTTCGCTCGGTACGCGCCAGCGCGTATTCCTCATGGGTCTGTGGATGCAGGAACACCGGAAAGTCGCGGCCGACCGGGCGGAAGCCCTGTTTCACCATCTCTTCCGGTGTCGAACCGACAACGACGTAATCGCGGTCCTGCACCGGCAAGCCGAGCATCTCGTCACGCACCGCGCCGCCGACGACATAGGTTTCCATGAACGGCTCAGCGGCCGGCGCGGCTGCGCATTCGGTCGTAATTGGCGCGCGGCGTATCGGCAGACAGCCAGGACGGCGCCAGCGCTTCCAGCGCCTGCGGACGGATGCCGAAGGGAAACACCGAATCGCTGATGCTGTCGATGTCCATTGACCGGATGTTGTCACGCGACATCAGTTTTATCGGCAGGCACTCCATCGCAAACGCCTGACCGTAGGACAGCGTGCGGTTGAGGCCGATGATCGGCCGCGGGCAGTCGATGGTGCGCGCCACCCATGCCACCAGTTCGCGCAACGTATAGCGTTGCGGTCCGCACAGATCGTAGCGACGCCCGTATGTGGCGATATCGGTTAATGCGTGGACAAAAGCCGCAGCGACGTCGCCGACATAAACCGGCTGAAAACGTGCATCCGCCCGCGCCAGCAGCAGCACCGGCAGCAGGCGCGCGAGCCCGGCGAACAGGTTGAGAAATCGGTCATCCGGCCCGAAGATTACCGAAGGCCGGAACACCGTGACCGCCAGACCGGATTCCATCACCACGCGCTCGGCCTCGCCCTTGCTGCGCAGATACTCGCTGGGAGCGTCGGTTGCGGCGCCGATTGCGCTCATCTGCAACAGCCTTTTGACGCCGCCGGCGCGGCAGGCCTCTACCACGTTGCGCGCGAGTTCGATATGAGCGGCGCGAAATCCATGTTGAGCGCTGCCGTCGTGCAGCACGCCCACCAGATTGATCACCGCGTCGCAACCGGCCACCACCTTCGCCAGCGCCGCCGGCGAGTGCACATCCGCCTCGACCACATCGACGGTAGGCAGCAGGATCAAGGCCTTGGCGCGCTCACGGTCCCGCGTCGGCACCACCATGCGCAGGCCCTGTGCCGCCAGTTGCTGGCACAGATGGCCGCCGACAAAACCCGATCCGCCGATGACACAGACTTTTTCGATGATCATTTAAGGTAATTCTCCGTTGTTCTTCAATTCCGCCCTGCAATCAGGGCGTATCCCCCAGCGGCTTCTCCCGATCACGCGCACGCGGCTCAATGACGCCGATGCGCGCTTTCAGCGACTGCATCTGCTGGCTGAAATTGCTGGCGTAATAGCTGGAATTGGCCATCACTTTCTTCACGTAATCCCGAGTCTCATTGAACGGAATGCTCTCGGCATAAACTGCCGCCTCCATCGACTGGTCAGCGCGCCACGCGCGAGCCCGACCGGGACCCGCGTTGTAAGCCGCCGAGGCCAGCACGGGGCTGCCGTCCAGCGTGTCGAGCACATGGCGCAGGTAATAGGTACCAAGACTGAGATTGGTATCCACGTCGTTGACCTGCGACCAGTGCCAGTCCTTCAGACCGATCTTGCCGGCGACCCATTTCGCCGTCGCCGGCATCAGCTGCATCAGCCCGCCGGCGCCGACGCGCGATTTGGCCTGCGCGATAAAACGGCTTTCCTGGCGGATCAGCCCGTTGACCCAGGCCTCATCCAGATCAACCTGGCGCGCAGCGGCTTTCAGCTGGTCACGGTAAGGCGCGAGATAACGCAGGGCGAAATCATGTTCGAACACCGTGCGATCGGCGGTGTTGATCGCGCGGTCATAAACCGCATTGCGTCGCGCCACTTCAGCCGCCGCCAGCAATTGGCGATCCGTCATGCCGCGGATCGCCCACAACCATTCACGCACCGCTTCGAGACGAACATCCAGCCGGAACAATATCAGTGCTCGCTGGATTCCCGGGCGGGCGGCAATTGCAGCGACCTCCTGCTCTGTTGGTTTGTATGACTGTGAAGGCGCCTGTACACCACCGCCCAGATCCTCGGTCGCCAGCTGGCCGTAAAAGCTGAACTCGGCGGACAAGGGCTTGAGCAGCGCGATCGCTTCGGTTTCACGGCCTGAAGCTTTCAGCGCCCGCGCCTTCCAGTAACGCCAGGCGCCGTCCTCGGCTTCTTTCGGTGTCATCGCATCAATCGCAGCCTGCACGTCGGACCAGCGTTTCGCGCGCAGCGCGGCGCGCGCCTTCCACGCCAGTTGCAGATCACTCATGCCGGATGCGCGGGCGTACCAATCGAGCGCCACAGGATCGTGGCGCATCGCAGCGAAGTAACCGAGCATGCCCCAGACGTAACTGCGCTCCTCCTCGGAAAACCGCGGCGCCAGTTTGGTCCATTGTGCGGCGGCCTGTTGCGGCGAACTGCGCGCCAGCCGGTACACCGCGAACATCGCCGTCTCGCGGGAGGCCCGCGACTTCAGATCGGAGCGCAGGTCATTGAGGTATGCGGCGGGATTGCCGGAGATGCCCGTCAACACCCGCGCATCCGGAGCCTGACCTTTCGGCAACCAGCCGGCGACACGATTGGCCAGCCCGACCTGCCCGGCCTCCAGTGCCAGCCGGACCCGCGTCCACACGTCCTCTTCGGACAACTGTTGCGACTCGAGCAGCGCATCGAACAGCGTGTTGCAACTGTCCGGCAGGTCGCGGGCGACAAACCACAGCGGGCGCGCTTCCCGCAGCGCCTGATTATCGACGCGCAGACGTGCCTGCAAGGCGTAGCAGGTGACCTCCATATCCTCGCCCACCAACGCGGGAAGTTCGGCGTTAAAGGTTTCCCATTGCGCGTTTTTACCGAGGGTTTTCAGCCAGTCACGCCGCGCGTAGTCAGACAGCGGCGTGTCGCGGTTGTTGTAAATGTAGCGGCGGATTTCTTCGGGGTCGCGTGCTTCAAAACGGATTTTCAGTCGCCAGTACTGCACATAGGGCTCCAGCACATGCCCCTGCAAACGCGGTGCAATCTGATCCAGTTTTTTGCTGTCGCCGGTACGTGCTGCGTCACGCGCCGCGAGAAAGGCCTCTTCGAGGCCAGCGCTCTGGGCCACGGCCTGCGCGGGTTGCAGCAAAATCGCTGCAAACAACACCAGAGGCAACGTTGCAGACAAGCTGCGGAACATGATCATGGGTTATTGAACCATCACGCAAAAATTCATAACATATTGATAATAAACAGTTTTCATGAAAGAAACAGGCGGTAGGCCGGGTTCTGCGACTCGTCGGCGCAGGGGTAACCCACTTCGGCGAGAAAGGCCTTGAACTTGGCTTTATCTGCAGGAGGCACCTCCATCCCGACCAGCACGCGGCCGTAATCGGCGCCGTGATTGCGGTAATGAAACAGGCTGATATTCCAGCCGCGGCTCATGCTGGTCAGAAAACGCATCAACGCACCCGGTTTTTCCGGAAACTCGAAGCGGTAAAGGATTTCGTTTTTGGCGCCGGGCGCGTGACCACCGACCATATGACGCACGTGCAGCTTGGCCAGTTCGTTGTCGCTCAGGTCCAGCGTCTGCAGGCCCTTCCGGCGCAGCGCCTTGACCAGTTGCTCTGTTTCCTGGCGGTTACGCACCTGCACACCGACAAAAACCCGCGCCTTCTGCGGATTGTCAAAACGGTAATTGAATTCGGTGACGTTGCGCGGCCCCAGCAGCTCACAGAAGGTCTTGAAGCTGCCGGGTTTCTCCGGGATGGTCACTGCGAGAATGGCTTCGCGGTGTTCTCCGAGTTCGGCTTCTTCCGCAACAAAACGCAGGCGGTCGAAATTCATGTTGGCGCCGCAGGCGACCGCCACCAGAGTCGCGTTGCGGACCTTGCGGCGAGCCGCCCAGGCTTTTGCGCCGGCAATGGCCAGCGCACCGGCCGGCTCGAGAATCGCGCGGGTGTCTTCGAACACATCCTTGATCGCCGCACACATCGCATCGGTGTCGACGCGGACGATTTCATCGACGAGCGTGCGGCACAGGCGGAAGGTTTCCTTGCCGACCTGCTTGACCGCGACGCCGTCGGCAAACAGGCCGACCTGGGCCAACTTGACGCGGCGGCCGGCCTTGATCGACTGATACATGGCATCCGAATCCACCGGCTGCACGCCGATGACCTTGATTTCCGGCCGCAACCGCTTCACGTAGGCGGCAATGCCGGCGATCAGTCCGCCGCCGCCGATGGCGACAAAAATCGCATCAATGGGCTCGGGGTGCTGGCGCAGGATTTCCATTGCGATCGTGCCCTGGCCGGCAATCACATCGGGATCGTCATAAGGATGGACATACGTCAGCCCCTGGCGTTTTTCCAGGACGCGTGCGTGGTCGGCAGCCTCGGCATAGGAGTCGCCGTGCAACACCACTTTCGCACCGCGCGAACGTACCGCATTGATCTTGATGTCCGGCGTGGTCACCGGCATGACAATGGTCGCCTTACAGCCCAGCCGCTGCGCGGCCAGCGCCACACCTTGGGCGTGGTTGCCCGCCGAGGCGGCAATCACGCCGCGCGCCAGCGCATCCGGCTTGAGGTGCGCCATCTTGTTGTAAGCGCCGCGCAGCTTGAACGAAAACACCGGCTGCATGTCCTCGCGTTTAAGCAGGATACGGTTGTGCGTGCGCTTCGACAGGTTCGGCGCCGTCTCCAGCGGCGTTTCGATCGCAACGTCATACACGCGCGCGTTGAGAATGCGTTCCAGATAGTCGGTTTTGGCCATGCGGTTTCAGCCCTGATTTACCAGCAGATTTTCACGGGTTAAAGGTTATCAGGAATGCCGCCCGCAGGCGATGCTCACGGGACAAATAAGCAGGAAAAACAAGACCGTACGGCGATATGATGTATATTCGATTCAACCCTCAATCCGGAGAAGTAAATGAGTCAGGATGCGATGAAACAGGCGGCGGCAAAGGCTGCCGCAGCGCTGGTGCCCGAAGGCGCCATCGTCGGCGTCGGTACCGGATCGACGGTGAATTTCTTCATCGACGAACTGGCGCGCATGAAAAATCGCATCGAAGGCGCTGTTTCGAGTTCTGAAGCCAGCGCACAGCGCATGAAAGCTGCCGGCATCCCTGTTTTCGACCTCAATGGCGTGCGCGAGTTGCCGGTTTATATCGATGGCGCCGATGAAGTCACCCGCCACCTGATGATGATCAAGGGCGGTGGCGGCGCGCTGACCCGCGAAAAAATTGTCGCTGCCGTCGCCCGGCAGTTCATCTGCATCGCCGACGCCTCAAAACTGGTGGACGTGCTGGGCAAATTCCCCTTGCCGGTTGAGGTCATCCCGATGGCCCGCTCCTATGTCGCCCGCGAAATCGTCAAACTCGGCGGCCAGCCGGAATGGCGCAGCAATTTCGTTACCGACAACGGCAACGTGATCCTGGATGTGCGCAACCTGACCATTATCGATCCGCCGGACCTCGAAACCCGCCTCAACCAGATCACCGGCGTGGTCACCAACGGGCTGTTCGCGCGCAGGGCTGCCGACGTACTGCTGCTGGCCGGGAAAAACGGGGTGGAAACCCTGCGTCCGGCGGCCGCCATGAAATTGTCATAATTCAGCGCTATAAGTTCATCCTTTCGCCGCGGAGTCCGCCATGCCCGACCATACCCTCAAGCAATTTGATACCGAGCTCGAAGAAATCCGCTCGCGGGTTCTGCAAATGGGCGGTCTCGTCGAGCAGCAGATCGTGCGTGCCATTCAGGCCCTGACCGAAGGCCATGTCGGCCTCGCGCGCGAAGTGATGGACAACGACCACCGCGTCAACGCGCTGGAAGTCGCCATCGACGAGGATTGCAGCACGGTCATCGCACGCCGCCAGCCTGCGGCCAAGGATCTGCGCATGATCATGACCGTGGTCAAGACCATCACCGATCTCGAACGCATCGGCGACGAGGCGGCAAAAATCGCGCGTATGACGCTGTCGCTGTACAGCGCCGGCCGCCCGACCGTGCCGCGCGCCGCGGAAATCCAGCATGTCGCCGACATCGCGCTGGGCATGCTGCGCAACGCACTGGATGCCTTCGCCCGACTCGATCTCG
The DNA here is from genome assembly GCA_044346435.1 of Burkholderiales bacterium. Taxonomy (GTDB): domain Bacteria; phylum Pseudomonadota; class Gammaproteobacteria; order Burkholderiales; family SG8-41. Next base: position 2,900 of record JBIIZE010000008.1, on the reverse strand, counting down.
CCGTCGCTGCCAAAGTGGTGCGCCAGGATGAACAGGTCGACTCCGAATTCAAGGCCATCCTGCGCCAGCTGATCACCTTCATGATGGAAGATCCGCGGACCATCTCTCACGCACTCGACATCCTGTTCATCGCCAAATCCATTGAACGCATCGGCGATCATTCGAAAAACATGTCCGAATACGTGGTTTACCTGGTCAAGGGCAAGGACGTTCGCCACACCAGCGTCGAAACACTCGAACGCGAAGCCCTCAGCTGACAAAGCTGCGTGGTACACTCGTTCGCATCAAGCGAATCGAGGCAACCATGCGGACCAACCGGACAGCCACGCAGCAGGGAGCACGCTGACATGGCGGAGCAGTCCACCATTGCCGCCATCGATCTGGGCTCCAATTCCTTTCACTGCCAGATCGCCCGTGTTGCCGGCGAACAGTTCTTTCCGCTCGACTCGCTGCGCGAACCGGTGCGTCTGGGCGCGGGACTCGGCAAAGACAAAAAAATCGATGACGAATCACAGGAACGTGCGCTCGCCTGCCTCGCCCGTTTCGGCGAACGCCTGCGCGGCTTTGATCCGCACGGCGTACGCGCGATCGGCACCAATACGCTGCGCGTCGCCAAGAACAGCAGTCAGTTCCTGCGCCGCGCCCGTGCCGCACTGGGATTTCCGATCGAAGTGGTTGCCGGACGCGAAGAGGCCCGGCTGATTTATCTGGGCGTATCGCACAGCCTGCCGGCGTCGCGCGACAAGCGGCTGGTGGTGGACATCGGCGGCGGATCAACAGAGTGCATCATCGGCACCGGTTACAAGCCGCTGAAACTGGAAAGCCTGTTCATGGGCTGCGTCTCGTACAGCCTGCGTTATTTCCGTGACGGGCGTATCACCAAATCCGCGCTCAAAGAGGCCGACCTCGCAGCCCGCGCCGAACTCGAACCCATCGTCAGCAGCTATATCCGAGGCAACTGGCAAAAGGCCGTCGGCTCCTCCGGCACCATCCGCTCGCTGGCCGAAATCCTCCAGCTGTGCGGCCATACTGATGGACCGATTACGCTGGCGGGGCTCGATCGTTTGCGCACACAGCTGCTGCGTGCCGGTGACATTTCGGCCATTGAACTTCCGGGGCTGCGCCCCGACCGCCAGCCGGTGCTGATCGGCGGGCTGGCGATTCTCTACGCCGTTCTCGACGAACTGAACATCGACGAAATGACGCCGGCCACCGGCGCGATGCGCCAGGGCATTCTTTACGACATGCTGGGCCGCTTTCACAACCACGACATGCGTGATGTCACCGTCGATCAGTTCATGCAGCGTTATCACGTCGATGCGCATCAGGCACGGCGGGTCGCCACTTTTGCCGCGACCTTGTACGAAAAACTTGCCGGCAACGCCGCCACTGAAGATGCGCCCCGCATGCTGGGTTGGGCCGCCCGACTGCATGAAATCGGGATTCCGGTCGCCTACAGCGGTTACCACAAGCATTCGGCCTACATCGTCAGCAACGCCGACATGCCGGGTTTTTCACGCGATGAGCAGGAGCGCCTCGCCTCACTGGTGCTGAGTCACCGGCGCTCGCTGAAAAAATCCTGGGAAATCCTGCCGGAACAGGAACGGGCCATGGTGCTGGCACTTCGACTGGCAGTGGTGTTGTGCCGCGCGCGCCGGGATACGCGGTTTCCCCCGCTGGAGGTCAAGATCCAGGGTGAGCGTCTGCGGCTGGCGTTTGATGCGGCCTGGCTGGAGTCAAATCCGCTGACCGCGACGGCGCTGCGCGAGGAGATCGCCGAGTGGACCCGTATCGGCCATGAAATCCGCGTGCCCGGTCTCGACAACATCGTCCTGGCGCAAGAACCGTTACTCACCGACTGAGCCGGCGGGCAGCACCCTTCCTTTATTTGCGTTTTTTCCCTGCCCGGACTTTTTCTGTGCGGCCTTTTTTCGGCTTTTCGATGCGTGCCAGCGCAGCTTCCAGGGCTTCGGCCAGAGTACGTAAAACCTTCAGCCGCGCGTAATACTTGTTGTTGGCCTCGACCAGCGTCCACGGCGCGACATTTGTCGATGTACGATCGACCATGTCGCAGACCGCCGTTTCATACTGGTCCCACTTCTTGCGGTTGCGCCAGTCTTCATCGGTAATTTTAAAACGCTTGAACGCGACCTTCTCACGCTCCTTGAAGCGCCGGTACTGCTCCTCTTTGCTGGTCGCCAGCCAGAACTTCACCACCAGCACGTTGTGCTGCGCAAGTTGCTGTTCGAAATCATTGATTTCCGAATAGGCGCGCATCCAGTCGGCTTCCTTGCAGAATCCTTCGACCCGCTCGACCAGCACGCGGCCGTACCAGGAACGGTCGAAAATCGCGAAGCGGCCACGGCGCGGTATATGCCGCCAGAAGCGCCACAGATAGGGCTGCGCACGCTCTTCTTCAGTCGGCGCGGCCACGGAAATCGTCTGATAGGCGCGTGCATCCAGCGCTGCGGTCATGCGGCGAATGGCGCCCCCCTTGCCCGCTGCATCATTGCCCTCAAACACGCCGACCACGGACATCTGTTTCACCCTTGAATCCCGGAACAGGCGGTTGAGCCGTCCCTGCAACTCCTCCAGCTGTTTGGCATAGCCGTTTTTCGACAGCGTCTGGTCCAGTTGCAGCGCGCGCAGCACATTGAGCTTGTCGATTGCCGGCAGCAGGGGCGGCGTGCGGTCGGGCAGTCGCGGAACCGGCTTGTCATCGAGCCGCTCGCGAATTGCCGCCAGCAATGTGCGTCCGACGGTCAGACTGCGGTAGCGCGCATCGGCGCCGGATACCACCAGCCATGGCGCCTCGGCCGTGCTGGTCTTGCGCACAAAAGGCTCACAGACTTCCGCGAAGTCATCGTAATGCTTGAACATGACCCAGTCGCCCTTGCTGA
>JBIIZE010000442.1:0-4190 GCA_044346435.1 Burkholderiales bacterium | reverse complement strand
GCTTCGTCAACCAGGTTAAGGCCAGTGCAGCCAGAGGCAAAGTCGATGTCAAAGCATCAATTCGATCGAGAACACCGCCATGCCCCGGCAGCAGACGTCCACTGTCTTTTACTCCTGCCTGACGTTTGATCCACGACTCGAACAAGTCTCCGATGATGCTCAAAGGAAAAAGTATGGCGACGAGTGCTGCGGCTCCAAATGCCAGTCCTGGCGCATGGGGGGCAAAACCGAAATTCCAGACCAGAGCATGATACACCGCCACTGCTAAAGCAGCCCCGGCTACGCCTTCCCAGGTTTTGCCGGGACTGATTGAAGGCGCCAGCTTGCGCCTTCCCCACTGATGTCCGGCAAAATAAGCGGCACTGTCCGCCACCCAGACAATCCCCATCAGTGCCAGCAAGAGCCATGGCCTGACCTGCAGTCTGGACAGAGCCAACCAGGTCGGTATCAGCAATACCCAACCGGTGATCGCCATCAAAAACGGGGATCTGATTTTCCAACCGAACTTCAACCACAGCGGCGCCAGCAAAAGCCAGAAAACCGCTGAAGTGGCAAAAATCACCCGGTCGATCATCATTAACTGAGCAAGTTCCTGTGCTGACAGAATTACAACCGATGAAATAATCAGCACCAGACAATACAGAGCACGCATTGCAGGCCTGAAACCCGCCAGGTTTGCCCATTCCCAGGCTCCGGCAAGAACGAGCGGCAGCAAGGAGATCGCCCACCATTTTCCGGGAAGAAAAAAAAGCCCGCCTATAAAAAAAGGGAGCAGGATTGCCACAGTTAGAATTCGGGTGAGAAGCATGGCGTGGGACGCCGGGCCGGTGCGCTCAGGCGCTGGCCGCGCGGTCGGACGTCTCGGCAGCGACTGAAATCTGTTCACTGGTCCGTCCGAAACGCCGTTCACGGTTGCGATAGGAATTGATCGCCAGATCCAGCGCCTGCGCATCAAAGTCCGGCCACAGGGTGTCAGTAAAATAAAGTTCGGTATATGCCAGTTGCCAGAGCAGGAAATTACTGATTCGTTGTTCACCACCGGTACGGATGAACAAGTCCGGCTCAGGCAGATCGCCCAGAGAAAGATGGGGTATCAGTTGCGCTTCAGTCCAGGGTGCATCGCCCTGACCACCGGTTCGCCTCAGCTTGTCGACAGCCTGCAGAATGTCCCAGCGACCGCCGTAGTTGGCTGCAACAGTGAGAGTCAACCCGGTGTTGTCTGCGGTCAGCTTCTGCGCAGACTCAATCAAATCGACCAATTTTTTATCAAATCTGGAAAGATCGCCGATGACACGGAAGCGAATACCATTCTGATGCAGTCGTTCGACTTCCTGCTGCAGTGCGCTGGCAAACAACTGCATTAACAGCGAAACTTCTTCTTGAGGGCGGCGCCAGTTTTCACTGCTGAACGCAAACAGCGTCAAAGCAGAAACGCCGCGTTCGGCGCAGGTCCGTACGGTGTTTCGTACCGCCTCTACACCTTTATGATGCCCCGCGACCCGGGGCAAAAAGCGTCGTTTGGCCCAACGCCCGTTCCCATCCATGATGATAGCCACATGACGCGGCACACCATCAACAACGGGGATTGCCTGAGTGGAACTGGTCACGTATCAGATCGCCAGAAGGTCGGCTTCCTTGACCTCAAGCAATTTATCGATTTCAGCAATTGAGCGGTCAGTCAGTTTTTGAACATCATCCTGAGCGCGGCGCTCATCATCTTCTGCCACTTCTTTTTTCTTCAGCAAATCCTTGAGATGTGTATTCGCATCACGACGGATGTTGCGAACAGCGACGCGGGCGTTTTCCCCTTCGTGCCGGACCACTTTAATCAGGTCTTTCCTGCGCTCTTCCGTCAATGCCGGCATCGGCACACGCACAATGTCACCCTGAGTCATCGGATTAAGTCCCAGATCGCCGTCGCGAATGGCCTTCTCAATAGCCTGCGCCATCTTCTTTTCATAAGGACTTACGCCGATCGTGCGGCCGTCAAGAAGAGTCACGTTGGCAACCTGCGGCAACGGCGTGGGATTGCCGTAGTAATCAACCATCACATGATCCAGCAGACCGGTATGCGCACGGCCGGTGCGAACCTTGCCGAGGTCGGCCTTGAGCGCCTCGATCGTTTTCTTCATTTTTTGCTCAGCGTTTTTCTTGATGTCAGCAATCATTTTCGCCTCCAGTCAGACATGAACCATTGTGCCTTCGTCTTCACCCATCACCACCCGCTTCAACGCCTGCGGTTTGAAGATGCTGAAAACATTGATCGGGAGCTTCTGGTCACGACACAGCGTCAGCGCTGTGGCATCCATGACCTTCAAATTCTTGATGATTGCCTCATCAAAAGTCAGCTGCCTGTAACGCATCGCGTCCGGATGGGTTTTGGGATCATCGGTATAAACCCCGTCAACTTTAGTGGCCTTAAGAACCAGGTCGACATTCATTTCCATGCCGCGAAGAGCTGCTGCGGTATCAGTCGTAAAAAATGGATTGCCGGTACCCGCGGCAAAAATGACGATCTTGCCTTCCTCGAGATACCGCATGGCTTTGCCACGGATATACGGTTCGACAACTTGCTCGATATTCAGCGCTGATTGCACCCTGCTCAGCAACCCGACCTGACGCATTGCGTCCTGGATTGCCAAAGCGTTCATGACTGTGGCCAGCATGCCCATGTAATCGGCAGTGGCGCGGTCCATGTGCGCGGCGCCTGGTGCCACGCCGCGAAAAATATTGCCGCCCCCGATAACGACAGCGATTTCAACCCCGAGTCTTGCAACCTCTGCCACCTCTGCAACGATGCGGTTGATGGTGTCCCGGTTAATGCCGTAGCTGTCGTCGCCCATCAGCGCCTCTCCACTCAATTTGAGCAGAATTCGCTTGTAGGCAGGGGCTTGAGCCATATTTTAACCCTTTGTTTTTAAACGATTAAGCCTTTTGTTTTGCCTGACCAACCTGCGCCATCACCTCGGCAGCAAAATCATCCTTTTTCTTCTCGATGCCTTCTCCGACCACAAACAGGTCAAAACGGGCAACGCTGGCATTGGCTGATTTCAACAACTGTTCGATCGTCTGCTTGTCATTCTTGACGAAAATCTGACCGAGCAAAGTTACTTCCTTGAGGAATTTCTGCACCGAGCCTTCGACGCGCTTTGCCATGATTTCCGGCGGTATCGACTTGCCGGACTTGGCAGCGTCTTCGGCCGCCTTTTCAGTCGCTACACGACGCTCTGCCTCAATGGCCTCAGGCGCAACACCGGAAGAATCCAGCGCTTTGGGCTTGCTCGCGGCGATATGCATCGCGAGGTCTTTGCCGAGAGTTTCATCGCCACCGACCAGATCCACCAGAACGCCGATCTTGGCGCCGCCGTGGATGTATGACGCAAATTTGCCTTTGGCATCGGTGCAGACAAAACGGCGGATCGAGACGTTCTCGCCGATTTTGCCAACCAGCGCCTTGCGACGCTCTTCGACCACGGTGCCGTCGACCGTCAAAGCGGACATTGCCACAACGTCCGTGGGCTTCTGCTCGGCAGCCAGTTTGGCCAGTGCAGCGGCGAACGCCAGGAAATCGTCGTTTTTGGCAACGAAGTCGGTTTCGCAGTTGAGTTCAATAATGGAGCCCTTCTTGCCATCAGCCGCGATATGCACGGCAACCACACCCTCTGCGGTCACGCGTGAAGAAGCCTTGCTCGCTTTGTTGCCGAGTTTGACCCGCAGGATTTCTTCGGCTTTGCCCAGATCGCCGCCGGCTTCGGTCAGCGCCTTTTTGCATTCCATCATCGGTGCATCGGTCTTTTCGCGGAGTTCCCGCACCATGCCCGCTGTAATTTCCGCCATTGCTGCTATTCCTCTTACGCCAATTTAAAAAAAAGGGGCTGAGCCAGCCCCTTGAATAAGCTTTGGAGCCTGATCAGGCAGCAGCTGCTTCGCCGTCCTCAACCTCGACAAATTCATCTGCGCCGCCACTGACGATTTCCTTGATGCTGTTGCTGCGGCCTTCAAGAACGGCGTCCGCCATTCCGCGGGCATACAGCTTGATCGCACGGCTCGAGTCATCATTACCCGGGATGATGTAGTCAACACCTTCGGGAGAATGATTAGTATCCACCACGCCAATGACCGGGATACCCAATTTCTTGGCCTCGGTGATGGCGCCTTTCTGGTAACCGACATCAATCACGAAAATCGCG
>JBIIZE010000233.1:0-4214 GCA_044346435.1 Burkholderiales bacterium | reverse complement strand
CAGCGAGCTCCTGGCGCGCCTCGGCATACAGCTTCTGCGGCGTCCAGCCGCGGGTTTCATCAACCTCCTTGCCGCTGAAAAGGCCGCAGCCGGACAGCAGGCCGGCGGCAACCACGATGAATACCGTTAGAATGCGACGCATTGAAGAGACTTGATTTGTCATCCGAAAATTATACCCAATTAACAGCCCCGGCCCCGCATAGTCTTGCGGTACCGCCGGAATGCGCCGGCCTGCGGCTCGACCAGGCGCTGGCGCAGCTGCTGCCCCAGTATTCCCGCGCCCGCCTGACCGCATGGGTCAAGGAGGGGCGCGTTACGGTGGACGAGCGCAGCCTCGCGCCACGAGACAAGCTGCACGGCGGCGAAAAAATCATCGTCACGCCGTCGCTGTCACCGGAAGAAACCGCATTTCGCCCCGAAAACATACCCCTCAACATCGTCCATGAGGACGATACCCTGATGGTCATCAACAAGCCGGCCGGACTGGTCGTCCATCCCGGCAGCGGTAACTGGCAAGGTACGCTGCTCAATGCCCTGCTCGCCCATGCCCCGCAACTGGCCACGGTGCCGCGAGCCGGTATCGTGCACCGCCTCGACAAGGACACCAGCGGCCTGCTGGTCATCGCCAAAACCCTGACGGCGCAGACCGACCTCGTGCGGCAGTTGCAGGCGCGCACCGTATCGCGGGAATACCGCGCCGTGGTGCATGGCATCGTCAAACGCCCGGGCCGCATCGACGGTGCGATCGGCCGCGATCCGCGCAGCCGCACGCGCATGGCCGTGGTGCGCACCGGCAAACCCGCGGTGACCCATTACGCCATCATCGAACACCTGACACGGTCCACTGTTCTGTCCTGCAAGCTCGAAACCGGACGCACCCACCAGATCCGCGTGCACCTGCAGAAACTCGGCTACCCGATCTGGGGCGATCCGGTCTACGGTCCGCGCAACCCGCCCAAGGCACCCCACATCGATCGTCAGGCCCTGCATGCCGAAAAACTGGCGCTGCAGCATCCGGATTCCGGCGAGACCGTGCAATGGCATGCGCCGCTGCCCGATGACATGCGCCAGTTGATCGCCGAACTGCGCCAGGACTGAGCATGGACATCAACAAGGACTGCATTGTTCCCGGCTGGCCTGCGCCCGCGAATGTCCGCGCACTGGTGACCACCCGTGCCGGCGGCGTCAGCACCGGCCCCTACGCCAGCCTGAATCTGGGTTTGCGCACCGACGATGATCCGGCGGCAGTCGCCGAAAACCGCGCCCGCTTGCAGCAGTTGCTGCCGCAAGCGCCGCGCTGGCTGGCACAGGTTCACGGCAGCACGGTCGTCGACGCCGATCAGTTAACCGATGTGCCGCCGGCCGACGCCAGTGTTGCTCGGCTGCCGGGCACCGTCTGCGCCATCATGGTTGCCGACTGCCTGCCGATCCTGTTGACCGACACCGCAGGCTCTTGCGTCGGTGCCGCCCACGCCGGCTGGCGAGGACTCGCGGGCGGCGTGATCACCAACACCATCGCCCGTATGCCGGCCGCACCCGCCGATCTGATGGCCTGGATCGGCCCCGGCATCGGACCAACCGCTTTCGAAGTTGGTGATGACGTGCTGGAGGCATTCTGCGCCGCCGTGCCCGAACGCCGTTCGGCTTTCCGTCCTCACAAACCCGGCAAATGGCTTTGCGACCTGCCTGCACTTGCACGCGACGCCCTGCGCCGGGCCGGGGTTACGCGGATTTACGGCGGCGATCTGTGCACCCATACCGATGCCCAACGCTTTTATTCCTATCGCCGCGACGGCGTCACCGGTCGCATGACAGCGCTGATCTGGCGGGAAAACCAGGGCGCGCAGCCCGATACCGTATAATCCCGCCTCTTTTGCCCGACCGGCGCGACTGGCGCCTCATCAGAAACCGCCCAACGTGAACACCCTTTCGTGGATCATCGTCGCCACCCTCGCCGGCGGCATCCTGTCGGCGGCCGTCGCAGCCCTTTTCGCGATCAAGGCCAAGCCGGCGCAGGTGCCGATGCTGGTGAGTTTTGCCGTCGGTGCGCTGCTGGGTGCGGCCTTTATCGAGGTGCTGCCTCACGCGTTTTATCAAAGTGACAGCATCGAAGCCACTGCCGCCACCGTGCTGTTCGGTATCCTCGGCTTCTTTGTCCTTGAAAAACTGGTGCTGTGGCGCCATTGCCATGTCGAAGAGTGCGAAGTTCACGACCCGCACACACCGCCCCAGCATGACCACGGCCGCAGCGGCCTGATGATCCTCATTGGCGACACCTTCCATAATTTTGTTGATGGCGTACTGATTGCCGCCGCATTCATGGCCGACACCCAGCTGGGCATCGTCACCTCGATCGCGATCATCGCCCACGAAGTGCCGCAGGAAGTCGGCGACTTCCTGATACTGCTGCACTCCGGCTACAGCAAGCGCTCGGCCATGCTGCTGAACATGCTCGCCAGCGCCGCCATGGTCGTCGGCGGGGTGCTCGCCTATTTCACGCTGCAGGTCGCGGAAGCACTGGTGACACCGTTGCTGGCGCTGGCCGCAGCCAGCATGCTTTATGTCGCTGTCGCCGACCTGATCCCCGGCCTGCACCGCCGCCCTGAACTGGCCGCCACTGCGCAGCAGGTCCTGCTGATCGGCCTGGGCATTGCAACCATCTGGCTTATCGGGTCCTGGGCACACGGCCACTGATCGCCGCTGTTCGCCCGCCACTGTTCACATCACCCGGCGCAAAAGCCTGTGATATCGTTGCCGCAGAACCCCTCTGCCATCGGCCTGTCATCAAAACCCCGTAGCCTGCTGCGCCGAACATGACCAACTCCACGCAAAAAACTCCTGCGGAAGCCTATGCCGAACTGAGTCGCATGCTGCTCGGCGACGCGGCCGCAAAACTGGGCGCGCAGCAAGCGCTGCCCGATCCCGCGGAAATGATGAAACTGTTCAGCGCCGGATTGTCTGCGGACAACGGGCGCTGGCTGGAACTCAGCAACCGTTATTACCGGGAGCAACTGGAACTCTGGCAGGCCTGCACCGGCGTCAATCCGGATGCCGAAAAACCGGCGACGCCGCAGGACCGTCGATTCAAGGCGCCGGAATGGCAGGAACCCTACTTCAACTACCTCGCACGCTCCTATCTGCTGTCAGCGCGATGGCTGGAAGAAATGACTTCGGCAGCGCCGCTTGAACCCGCGGCCCGCAACAAACTGGCGTTTTACACGCGGCAGATGATCGACGCGATGTCCCCGGCGAATTTCCCGTGGACCAATCCCGAAGCCATCAAGCTGGCCGCGGCGACCGAAGGTGAAAGCATCAACCGCGGACTGAAAAACCTCGCCGCCGATATCGACAAGGGACTGGTGTCGATGACCGACGAGTCTGCGTTCGAAGTCGGGCGCAATCTCGCGATCACGCCCGGCGCGGTGGTTTACGAAAATGATTTCATGCAGCTGCTGCAGTACCAACCGCAGACTGAAACCGTTTACGAATGTCCGCTGGTCATCGTACCGCCCTGCATCAACAAGTACTACATCCTCGACCTGCAGCCCGACAATTCCTTCGTCAGCCACGCTCTGGCGCAGGGACATACGGTGTTCATGGTGTCCTGGCGCAATATGCCGCCGGAAATGGGCCAGGCGACCTGGGACGAATATCTGGAACACGGCGTGATGCGCGCTCTCGCAGTCGCACAACAGATCGGCGGTGTGCAACAGGTCAATGCGCTCGGCTTCTGTGTTGGCGGCACGCTGCTCGCGAGCGCGCTGGCGGTGTTGCGTGCGCGCGGCGAAAACCCGGTCGCCAGCGTCACCTTCCTCACCACCATGCTCGACTTCAGCGACACCGGCGAACTCTCGGTGTTTGTTGACGACAACTATGTCAAAACCCGCGAAGCCGAATTCGCCGAAGGCGGCGTGCTGCGCGGCCGCGAACTGGCACTGACTTTCGCCAGTCTGCGTGCCAATGACCTGATCTGGCCTTATGTCGTCAACAATTACCTCAAGGGCAACACGCCGCCCCCTTTTGATCTGCTCTACTGGAACAGCGACAGCACCAACCTGCCCGGCGCGATGTATGCCTACTACGTGCGCAACACCTATCTCGAAAACAATCTGCGCATCCCCGGCAAGCTGACCATGTGCGGCCAGCCGGTCGACCTGGGCCGTATCGACATGCCGGCCTATGTGCTGGCCGCGCGGGAAGATCACATCGTTCCC
>JBIIZE010000231.1:0-4231 GCA_044346435.1 Burkholderiales bacterium | reverse complement strand
CGGCTTCCAGGCAAACGGCGTAACTTTTTCGCCATTCCCTGACTTCAGCGACATCAGGGCAACTATCGCGCCCAAGACCAGCATGATCCCACCGAGGTAGGTCGGGAAGTAACCCGGACCCATACGGCTTGCAGTACCCATCGGATAGTCGGTCGACAACCAGATGGCAAGGGCTCCGAAGCCGACAAACATCATTCCGGCCCAGAAGTCTTCCTGATTCTTGATTTTCAAAATGAACACCCTCCTGATTTCAAAAACAGATACCGGAACGAACAACACTCCCGGTGCGGTGCGCCGCTCACCGCGCTTGACCTGTAGTGCAAACGGCAACTGCCAAATGCTAATTAGTTCCTTTTTTTCGGCACTAATTTTTGTGCTTGTACGCCGGAACCGAACTCTACACGAAGGCTTGAAGGTGACAAAGCTTTTTCAGCCTTGGTATTGTGCGTCGCACAATAGAATTTCACCCCTTTATTTCCATGAATTGCACACCTTAGAACTTCGTTGCGTAACCCGCAAAACCGGGCGGAGTCTAGAAGCATGCGCTTACGGCTGGCTTACGCATGTTGAAACTCCATTCTGGAGTCCAGACGCGGCTCACAAAGGAACCAGTAATCGCTATCGCAGAGTCAATCTGTGATGTACGCATGCGCCTTCATGGTGCATGTGCGCCGCACTGGGGCACGTTTCAACAGGACGTCATTCAGTGCCCTACTCCATCATTTCCACACGCTTGGTTTTGATCAGCATGGACAGTTTGTCAGCCTCGGTTTTGATGAAAGCGCCAAACTCTTCCGGCGTTCCACCGACCTTGACCAGACCCAGCTGATCCAGCCTGGCCTGCACGTCGGGCATCGCCATGATCTGATTCATTCGCGCATTGAGCTTGCTGATGATCGGTCGCGGCGTCTTCGCCTGCACCTGGACACCAAACCAGACCGTGGCTTCGGCATTTTTAATGCCTTCCTCCAGCAATGTCGGCACATTGGGCAGAACCGCCTGACGCTGCGGCGCCGCCACGGCAAGAACCTTGACCCGCCCTGCCTTGATCTGCGCCTCAGCGCTGACTACGGTGGTATGCATGACGTCGACACGCCCGCTCATCACATCCGTCATTGCCGGCGCCGTTCCCTTATAGGGCACATGCACAATATCCAGGCCCGTTGCCGCGCCGAACAGCGCAAGGCCGATGTGCAGACTGCTGCCGTTGCCGGAGGAAGCCCAGGTCAGCTTGCCCGGATTGGCCTTGGCGTAGTTCACCAGCTCACGGCCATTGTTGGCCTGGAACTTGGGGTTGGCGAGGATCAGCAACGGCGTATATCCCATGAAAAACACCGGGGCGAAATCGCTGATTTGATAAGGCGACTTGCGCCGCATGATCACGTTGTTGACGCTGGGACCGGGATTGGCATGCAACAGCGTATGGCCATCGGGAGCGGCTTCAGCAGCCAGTTGCGCACCAATCGAGCCGCCGGCTCCCGAGCGATTGTCGATGACAAACTGCTGGCCTGTGGCTTCCGACATTTTCTGGGCAAAAATGCGCGCCGTAATATCGTTGGACGCACCCGGCGGGAAAGGCACAATCCAGCGCACCGGTTTTGACGGATAAGCCGTGACCGCGTCCTGTGCCAGCGCGGGCTGAATCATCCAGATGGCAGCCGTGCATGCCGCCACCCAGCATTTGCGATTGACTCTCATGCCTTCTCCTCCTGCGGTTATTGTGTTCTGCACCCTCTGGCGAGGATGCTACCGCAAGCAAGGCACTTCAGGCACGCGGCTGCTTGAGCACCTCGGGATTAACCATGTTCTGCGGCTGACCGGCAGCGAAGGCCGCAATCTGCTCAAAAATATTCCCGAAGATCCTCTCGTATCCGGCACGTTCGACATAACCGATATGCGGCGTACAAACCGCGTTGTCGAGCTTGAGCAAGGGATGGCTGGCGTTGAGCACCGGCTCATCCTCAAAAACATCGATCGCCGCCATGCCGGGGCGCCCCAGCTTCAGCGCGTTTTCCAGCGCACCCGGCGCAATCAGCCCTGCGCGGCTGGTGTTGACCATCAGCGCCGTGGGCTTCATGCGCGCCAGATCAGCTGCGGTAACGATGCCGCGCGTGGCATCAATCAGCCGCAGATGCAGTGAAATAACGTCGCTGTCGGCAAAAAACGCTTCCCGGCTTTGCGCCACGGCGTAGCCGTCGGCGCGCGCCCTTTCGTGCGAACCCTCACGCCCCCAGATCAGCACCTTCATGCCGAAGGCCTTGCCATAACCGGCGACCACGGCACCGATGCGGCCGTATCCGTAAATGCCCAGTGTCTTGCCGCGCAAGCCCATGCCGACTGTCGATTGCCAGCGTCCGGCTTTCATCGCTGCAACTTCCTGCGGAATATGGCGCATGGTGGCGATGATCAGCCCCCAGGTCAGCTCGGCTGTCGCATACGACGGCTGCCCGGGATGCAGACTGGTGCACAACAGCACGCCGTGTCGGGTACAGGCATCAAGATCGATGTGCGGATAAACGCTGTGGTGACTGATCATCTTCAGCTTGGGCAGACGCGCGATCAGCGCCGCGCGGATCGGCGTACGCTCGCGGATCAACACCAGCGCTTCGGTGTCTTTCAGACGCTCGGCGAGAACATCCACATCCTTGCTGTGATCATTCCAGATCTGCACCTCATGGCCCTTGAGTTTGCCGTAGCAATCCAGCGTACGAATGACATCCTGGTAATCGTCGAGAATCGAAATTTTCATGGTGATGCCTGTGAATATTTATAAGTTATTGTTTTTAAATGACTATTTTAGCCATCCCGAAGCGCGCTGCTGCTGCAGCACCTCGTCCACGATCTCCGGGCCGCGCCCCACATAAGTGGTCGGATCCAGCACGGCTTTCACTTCTTCGAGGGTCATGGCTTTTTTGACCTGAGGGTTTTGCAGCAGGGCCTCTTCAAAAGAGACACCGTTCTCGATGCCATGCATGGAAGCCTGGTAAACAAGGTCATGCGCGGTCTGCTTGCCGACTTTTTCGGACAGCTCGAACATCACGCGTTCCGACAGCAGGAAGCCGCCGAGGCTGTCGAGATTTTTGCGCATGTTGTCCACATCGACATGCAGATCCGACAACACACCTTTCATGATTGCCAGTATGCCGCCGGTAATCAGGCAGGATTCCGGCAACGCCTTCCACTCGCCGCGCCAGGATGAGCCATCACGCTCATGCTCGATCAGCATGCACTCCAGCATATAGGCGGCGTTGTAACGCACCGCGCGGCTCGCACCGACCACCGCTTCGCAGCTCGACGGATTGCGCTTGTGCGGCATCGTCGACGAGCCGACCTTGCCGGTGCTGAAAGGCTCGTACAGCTCGCCGATCTCGGTATGTTCCAGCGTGATGATTTCATTGGCGATCTTGCCCAGCGTCGCGGTAATCAGGCCGAGAACGTTCACATACTCGGCGAAACGGTCCCGCGCCGGCTGCCAGTTGATGTCGGCAACACCCAAACCCAGCCGTTTCATCACACGCTGTTCCAGCTCTTTCGCTTTCGGACCAAACGAAGCCTGCGTGCCGACAGCGCCGACCATGCCGCCGACAAACATCCGCGGCTCCAGCTGGCGCAGGCGCTCGTAGTGCCGCCCCATCTCCGACAACCAGATGGCAGCCTTGTGGCCGAAGGTGATCGGCAACGCCTGCACGCCGTGCGAGCGGCCGACCATCGGCGTATCGCGATGCTCCTCACACAGTTTCGCCAGGGCATTGCCGATGGCTTTCATGTCGCGAAGATAGAGCGCATGCGCCTCCTTAATCTGCAACATCACCGCCGTGTCGAGCACATCCTGCGTCGTCGGGCCGAAGTGGATGTATTCACCGTTATCGCCCTTGCACAGCTTCTGGACAGCCTTCACCGCCGGCACCAGCGGATGCTTGATGCGACGGATTTCCGCCGCCACCGCATTCACGTCGATTTTCGAAATCTTGCAATTGGCGGCGATGTCCGCTGCAGCCTCTTTCGGAATGATCCCCAGCTCACCCTGCTCCAGCGCGAAAGCCGCCTCGAAGTCGTACCACTTCTGCAACCGGTTATGGTCATTGAAAATATCGCGGAACTCCTGCGTGCTCCACAGGTGCTGAATCAGGATGTCGTCAAATACGCCGGAGGCCATGGTTGTTCCTTGAACAGAATATTGAATTGGGAATGAATCAGGTGCGCTCGAGAATATGCAGGCCGCGGACACGGT